>NZ_JARVII010000064.1:0-1696 GCF_029813755.1 Ottowia cancrivicina
CGGCGCAGTTTCCGGCTCGGCGCCCACGGCTTCCCCCATTGAAATCGCCACAATGGAAATGCTGCTGGCCGATCCCGCCGCGCAGGAAATGGCGGCGCGCTTTGGCGGCCAGCTGCAGCCCATGAGGACGGACAACGACGTCAGCCGCAGCATCGTGCAGCGCTACGGCCCTGATCTGGCTGCGCGGCTGGATCAATACGCCAGAGCGCAAAAAGAGGTGGATGCGCAGTTTTTCAGGGCAATGACTGATCAGGCGCGATCAGGTGCGCTTGTGCCTGATCCCGGCGAGCAGGCACGCCTGGGCTTTTGGTGCTCCCCATCGGGTCGTCTGGGCGACAGCGGATTTGAGTTCAACCCCGTGGCCTTCGCCCGGTTTTACGCGGCAGGCGATTCGCCTGAACGCAGAGCTTTTGCCCACCTGTATGGCGCTGATCCCTTGCGGCTAGTCCCAGGTTCAGACGACGGCCCGTTCCCGCAGGACACATGGATGCTGGGCCGCAGGCGGCTGCAAACGTTCAACTCGGACAGGCCTTCGACCACGCCCTGCGTGCCAACTGTCTTTACGGCTGGCCGCGAGATCTCCGTCAATCCGCACGCCCCTGCACGCCTCAATGATTCCCAGGCGGTCTGGTTCGACCCCATGCACGGCTGGACGACGGAGGCCGGCAATCTCAAGGGCGACTGGTTCGACCGCTTTGGCGCCGTTCTTTTTTCCACTACTTTCACGGCCATCACATTCGGCGCAGGCCCGCTGGCTGCAATGACGCAAGCGGCGGCCAATGGATCGGTAGGCGCGGCCATCGGCGCAGGCGCGGCAGGAGCGGCCATTGGCAACGCCACGATGCAGCTGGCCAATAACGGCCGCATCAACTTCCGCCAGCTTTTGCAGTCGGCCCTGGCTGGCGGCGTGACGGGCGGCATCACAGCCCTGCCCGGCATTCGTCTGCCCGCCGAGTCCACTTTTGCCCAGCGGCTGCTCAGTCACACAGGCCGGGCAAGCTTGCAGGGCGCGCTGCAAGAAGTCATGGGCGGGCGCTTCCGGGACGGCCTGACCAGCGGACTGGTGTCTGGCCTGGCGCAGGAGATGACGGTTTACATGGACCGGCACATTGCAACAGCCCAGACGACACCGCCGCCCTACGCCATTTCACGCGCTGAAGCCAACGCCTTGAGACTGCTCACGCGCGCCACCGCTAGCGCGATGCGCGCCGTGGCCTCAGGCAACGCAGCGGCAGGCATGGCCAGCGATTTTCTTGGCTCATTTCTGGGCGAGGTCATGCAGCGCGGCGATGCAGGCCATGCCGCAGGAGCGCGAACATCAGGCGGCACGCAAGCCGCTGAAACGCAAAGGCGGCGTCCAGCGCAAGCCGCGCAGCCGCAGCAGACAAGGCCAGCCGCGCAATCTGTCACCGTGGCCGCAGGCGACACGCTGGAGAGCCTGGCGCGGCAGCTCTACGGCAGCCGCTGGAGGGCGGGCCTGCCGGTGCTGATGGCCGACAACCAAATCACAACCAACGCCTGGGGCAGCCCGCTGATTCGCCCCGGGCAAAGCCTGCAAGCCAGGCCTCTGGATGGCCTGCGCGCCAGCCAGATCGAGCAACTCTCGCGCCTGGGCGGACAAGTCATAGGCCGCAACGCGCGCGGGCTGAACTTGAGAGAGCAGATCGAGCGCATCCGCGCGCAAGCGCCTGCTGCG
>NZ_JARVII010000065.1:0-1506 GCF_029813755.1 Ottowia cancrivicina
CCCTTGCGGGCGGCGGTCAGCCAGTGCGGCTGGTACAGGAAGATGGCAGCGGCGTCTTCAGCCAGCAGGCGCTGGGCCTGCTCCAGCAGCTTCAGCCGCTCGCCTTCATCGGCGCTGGCGCGCAGGCGCTCGTAGAGGGCATTGAAGGCGGGGTTTTCGTAGCCCCAGTAGTAGCCGGGCTTGCTCCAGTTGCCCAGATCGAGCGGCTCGACATGGCTGATGAGGGTGAGGTCAAACTGCGCCTGCCCGTAAACGTGGCTGAGCCACTGCGCCCATTCCACGTTTTGCACTTTCACGCGCACGCCCGCCTGCGCCAGCTGCGCGGCCACGACTTCGCCGCCCTGGCGGGCGTAGGGCGTGGGCGGCAGGGTGAGGGTGAGCGACAGGGGGCCATCGGGCAGGGCCTCTTTGAGCAGCTGGCGGGCCTTGTCCGGGTCATAGGCATTGACGCCGGTCAGGTCCACATAGCCGGGGCTGCCGGGGGTGTAGTAGCTGCCGATGGGCGTGCCCAGGCCGTTTTGGCCCGCTTGCAGCACGGCCTGGCGGTCAATGGCGGCGCACAGGGCGCGGCGCACGCGCACATCGCGCAAGGCCGCGTGGCGGTGGTTGAATGCGACGATGGTTTTGGCGCGCGAGCCGCTTTGCAGCAGCGCAAAGCGCCCATCGGCCTTCAGACGCGCGGCGCCGCGCTCGCTCATGCGGACAAAGGCATCCACATCGCCCGCCAGCAGCGCGGCCACTTGCGCGGCCGGGTCGCTGATGAAGCGAAAGACGGCGCGGCCAATGGCAATGGCGCCCGCCTCGCGCCACTGCGGCCAGGCCTTGAGGGTGAGGGAAGCGCCGCGCTGCCATTTGTCCAGCACGTAAGGGCCGCTGCCGACGGGGCGCGTGGCGTTGCCGGCGGCGCTGCCCGGCTCGGCGATGATGGCGGTGGCCTGGCCCAGCTTGAAGGGCAGGTCGGCATCGGGCTGCTCCAGCTCGATGCGCACGGTGCGCTCATCAGGCGCGGCAATCTGGCGCATGGCGGTGAAGGTGCGCCGGTCTTTGTTGGTGCTGCCTTCGCTGGCGGCGCGCGTGAAGGCCCATTGCACGGTTTGCGCCGTCAGCGGCGCGCCGTTGGAAAAGCGTGCGTTGTCGCGCAGATGGAACGTCCACTGCTTCAGATCAGGCGAGCTGTGCCAGCTTTGCGCCAGCAGCGGGCCGACGCTGGCGTCGGGGCGGATTTTGGTGAGCGTCTCAAAGACGTTGTAGAGCATGATTTCGGCGATGGCCGAAGCGGCGCCTGCCGTGGGGTCCAGCCCGGGCGGCTCCAGCGTCATGCCCAGCGTGAGCGAGCTGGGCGAGCGGGCCAGCGCGGGCTGCGCCAGGGCGGCCAGGGCCGGCAGGGCCAGGGTGAAATGGCGGCGGCGTATCGAGACAGTCATGTGAGAGGAAAGCGCTCAGAGACAAAAGGGCGCGCATGGTAGCGCGCCAGCCTGTGAAGCGGCCTGCCTGGCCGGCATTTGC
>NZ_JARVII010000066.1:0-1451 GCF_029813755.1 Ottowia cancrivicina
TCTGGATTCGCCCGTTTTCATCCGTATGGCTGCACTTCGTTTTATCCACCCAGAACGCCTCCGGCGCCGCATGCTCCATTGCGCTGGCGTATTGGTTTTATCATCTGAAGGCAGGGGAATGATATTAAATAAGATTCTTTATAAATTTGCATAAACGTGAGAATGAAACTGATATCAGTATTATTAGTAATGCAAATGAGGCACTTATGATTCCGTAATCCCGGAAGGTTATCATGAAAAATAGTGTGATAAAAATGTATAGGCGTATTTGCTTGCTCTTTTTTCATTTCTAACGTCAAACACCTCGAACATAATTATGACACATATAGCAAAGCCGAAGATGAATTTATTAGGTTGCACCAAAAACACGCTGCAACTTGATATCAAAGCACACCATAGTACAAAGGCATATGTTTGTTTTTTAGGACCTGGCATGATATTTCCAATCCAGCACCGAAAGCAAAGGCAGCAAGATATTGCCCAACTCTGGAAGCAATTGCAGGAAATCTTGCTATTAACGGCTTAATATCTGCTATTGCATATATTCTCTCATGAATATGGCGCGTGTGTTGCTCGCGCCTATAGCACGTGATAATCCAGTGGGAAATAATGCTATACCAGATATAAAGAAATCAATCGCTGCTTCTATTTCTCCCCTCTCAAACAGACAAGCCCCACTTTAGTCTCTAGCTAGTCTCTAGCTCAATAACAATAATAGACAAGGCATGTTCCATACCATCTTATAATGTAAACGCATTACCGATCTACCGAGATATAATATCAATGCCGATCTTTTGTATTAAAAATAACAATCAATGTATATGAAAACAGGGTTAAGTTTGCAATAATAACCCACCAACCGATGGATCTGGCTAACAATGTCATTCCGCCAATCAGGATACACCCAATTAACAACTGCCATTCTTTGATGAATATTGACGTTATTCCTGTGAATAATATAAATATTATATATATGATTATTGTCATCTCATGCATCCTGTTCGGCTTCCGGCAAAGTCGAATACTGCTTCCCCAATAGGAATAGCGGTTAACAGCATTCCTACAATCGCTTTTAATGTTATTCCAAATCCTGTATATAATATGGTAAGTGGTGTTAGTGCTGTAAGAAATCCCGCAGTGAAGCATTGCCAATCTATGCTTTTTGCCATTAACATATGCACCAATGCCAACCCCTCAAGAGCTATTGCAAAGCCTGCTGCCATTGCAGGCAACAACACAACACCACCAGGAATCATTAATGCGGCAAGAAAAGAAACCAAGGCGAATCCTGCCACTATTCCTAGTAAATAGCTTCCATTCCCGCCCCCCTCAATTAAATAAGCCCCGGCCCCCGTCTCCGGATCAATAACAATATATCCAAATCCCTTCCACCCGTGCTTGTTGATGCTCTTCTCATGCACGGTCACTTCCTTGCCAGCATTGACGGCATT
>NZ_JARVII010000067.1:0-1361 GCF_029813755.1 Ottowia cancrivicina
CGCGCTTTGCCTTTCTGCGCGGCCCCGCCGCCCGCCTGCACCGGGCGCTGGCGCAATTCATGCTCGACGTGCAAACGCAGCAGCACGGCTACACCTTCTGATTTTCGCTTTGCAAAAGCGTGTGGACGCGCTTTCAGGCTGCCTTTGGCGTGGTGGGGCGTTTGTGTGGGCAAAGATGAGTGCTGTTTGGTTTAAAGGCAGCCTGAAAGGAGGGAAATCCGTTTTCAGGCTGCCGTGCGAATGAACGGGGTTATTCGTTGCGCAAAATGCGGTAGGCGGCGGATGGGGCGAGGCGCAGCAGCCATTTGAGCAGGTGTATTTTGCCGATGCAGGTCTCGGCGCGACCGCTTTCAATGGCGCGGACGACTGCATCAGCGACCGCTTCGGGACTGAGCTTGCCGCTGCCGCGTCCGGCGGTCATGCGGGTGTCAACCAGGGGCGGCACGATTTCCTGTACGCGGATGTGTGGCGCGGCGGCTTCCGTTTGGTAGCGCAGGGCGCGGGTGAAGTTGTGCAGTCCTGCCTTGGCAGCGCAGTAAACGGGGGCGCTTTTTTTCGGCGCGAGGGCAAGACCGGTGGTGATGTTGACCACGGCGGCCTGCGGCTGGCTTGCCAGCACGGGCAGCAGCGCGGCGGTCAGGGCAACGGGGGCTTCAAGGTTGACCGCCAGCTCCTGTGCGAGGTTTTGCAGCAGGGCTGCGCGTTCGCCGCCGACAAAATCAAGCGTGCGCTGCACGGCGGCGTTGTTGATTAAAACGGCGGTATCGGGATGTTCGTCGCGCACCCATGCGGCCAGCGCGTCGCGTTCGGCGGGCAGGGATAAATCGCAGCGGCGGAAGGTAATGCCGTCTGGCAGCGGTTCCGGCAGGTGGCGGGCGCAGGTCAGCACGTGTGCGCCGCGACGGTGCAGGGCTTCTGCCAGGGCGGCACCGATGCCGCTGCTGCCGCCGGTAAGAAGGATTTTTTTGTCGGTCAGGTTCATGTGGTTCTCCGTTAAGCGTGGTGGAAGAGCCTGTTTTTCAGGCTGCCTTTGGTTTAGAGCCTTGCAGCTTGGGTCTTGTAGCGATACTCACAAAGTTCTGTACGGCGAAGCGGCGCAACGCTGTATGAAGCTTTCGGTGGATGGCTATAAATGAGTGCTACACGCCCTACATCGTCAATGACCGGGCGCTGCGCGGCACCGGCCAGCTGCCCAAGTTCGAGGCCGACTTGTTCGCCGCCCAAAAAGGCGGGCAAGAAGGCCAGGCCGAGCCGATGTACCTCATTCCCACCGCCGAAGTGCCGCTGACCAACTACGTGCAAGGCGAAATCCTGGCCGAAGCCAGCCTGCCCCTCAAACTCACCGCGCACAGCCCGTGCTT
>NZ_JARVII010000068.1:0-1280 GCF_029813755.1 Ottowia cancrivicina
ATGAAGCCGCAGGTCTGTCCGCCAGCCTGCCTATTGACGCAGCTGCCGCCTTGCCGGGCATGGCTGAAGCGGCGGGCGTGCCAGTGGCCGCCTGGACCTTCATGGCGCTGCTGATTGCGGGCGGGCTGCTGTCCACCATTGCGCTTTCCCGCGCGGGTATCCGCCTGTTCTGGGCGCCGCAGGGCAGGCCGGCGCCGCGCCTGCGGGTGATCGAGACGATGCCCATTGCCGCGCTGCTGCTGGTGACAGTGGTCATGGTGTGGCAGGCGCAGCCCGTCATGCAGTTCGCACACTGGGCCGCGCAAGGGCTGCACGAGCCGCGCAACTACATCAACACCGTGATCGGCACGCGCCCCGTGCCTTCGCCCGGCGAGACGGACGGTGCCAGCGAAGAACTGGGCGGCCAGGCGCTGCCTGAAAACGCCCCCGCGCCCGCAGAGGAGGCGCAGCCATGATGCGCAAGCTGCTGCCCGCCCCGCTGCTGTCGCTGGCCCTGCTGGTCATGTGGCTGCTGCTGGTGCGCTCCTACACCCTGGGGCAGGTGCTGCTGGGCGCGCTGGCGGGCTGGGCCATGCCCTGGTTCTTCGCCTCGCTGCGCCCGCACCGCCCGCGCATTCGAAGGCCCCTTGTGCTGGCCCGCTACATCCTCACCGTGGGCTGGGACGTGCTGCTGTCCAACCTGCAAGTGCTGCGCGGCGTGCTGCGCGTCTCGGCCCGCGCGCCCGCGCAGGATGGCTTTGTCATCATCCCCTTGCAGTTGCGCGACCCTTCCGCACTGGCGGCGCTGGCCATGGTCACCACCGTCGTGCCCGGCACGGTGTGGTGCGAGATGGCGCGCGATGGCAGCGCCTTGCTGCTGCACGTGTGGGACCTGGAGGACAAAGCCGCCTTCATCGCCCACTACAAACAGCGCTACGAGCAGCCGCTGATCGAGATTTTTGAATCATGAATCCCCTGCTTCACGGCTCCATCCTCGCCACCTTGTTCGCCTATGGCCTGGCCATGCTGCTATGCCTGTGGCGGCTGCTGCGCGGCCCGCGCGCGCAAGACCGCGTGCTGGCGCTGGACACCATTTACGCCATCGGCATGCTCATCGTGCTGGTTGCGGGCATCCGCTACGCCAGCCAGATGTACTTTGAAGCGGCGCTGCTGATTGCCCTGTTCGGCTTCGTCGGCACGGCTGCCATGGCCAAGTTCTTGCTGCGCGGCGAGGTCATCGAATGAGCGCCGCTGCCCTGCCTGTGCCCTTGTGGGCCGAAATCCTGGTGTCGCTGCTGCTG
>NZ_JARVII010000069.1:0-1255 GCF_029813755.1 Ottowia cancrivicina
GAGGTGGCCCAGCGCGTTGTAGCTGGCGCTGACTTGTTCGGTTTGGCTTTGCTGCGCGGGGGCGTTTTCGTCGAGCGCCCGGGGGTATTGCAGCAACTGGTTGGCTTCGTTGTAGGTCCACGCTCCGGCCTGGTGGGCGCTGCTCAGGCGGTTGCCTGCGGCGTCGTAAATGCTTAATTTGACTTGTCATTTTTAGATTTGGCAGAATATTTCATATTAAACACCTCTAATGCAACCATTATAAAAAAATAAATGGAAAAATAAAATATCACTTTTGCACCTTGTGGCATATCCAGTATCCAAGCCACCAATGAGATACCCCAGAGAATTAACACCAACTCCGAGCCACTTTTTACTCTTTTTTTGGATTCATAAGTTTTTTGTTCATCTTTCATGAAATCACCTAACATGAGCAGTTCATTAACAATGCAGTCGGAGACGCCCCATAGATTCCTCCAATATTGGCTTTAAGCATATATTCAACAAACAGTCTTGCATTTGTACTTCCATTCATCCAGCTATTAAACCCAGCCGTTAATGGTAAATAGTTGAATCCAGCATTAATAATCCCAATATCAATATTCTTGGCCCGTTGAGGAATAAGCCAGTGATGCAGGCTTTGATTATTAGCGTCGAGCCAACGTTTACCATGACCTGCTGCTTTGCTCCAACTATCCCTGACAGATCCCCATTGCCGATTATCAAATTTCAACCTTTTGAATCCTCTCATAAAGCTAATACGCAAGCCTCCTTTTTTCCCCATTTGATATATGGCATTGCGACCCAAATGCGCTCCCCCAAACACAATATTCATAGTTACTGCCGCTCCCTCCCCCATCCTATATGAAGAAGAGCAATAATTAATCGATCCAATATTTGCTGTCGTTCTAATAAAACGAGTCACTCCAAAAGACAATGAATCTCCAAATCCAGCTGAAAAATCCACCAGACCTTGCGGCAATGGTGGCATACTGCTCCATCCAAACAGTCCATAAGGGTCATAATAAACCAACGGATTCCCATAGGCATACTGGTAAACATTCATTCCCCCGAATATGCCCAACGGATCCGCCTGCACATACCTGCCAATGCCCGGCGCATAGTCCCGGTTCCAGTTCTGGTGCAGCCCCGTTTCCGCATCAAAGTACTGGCCTGGCAGCCTCAGGTTGATTTGCGCCGTCGAAGCATGGTCTATCCGCGCCTTGCCAAAGGCTTCATATCTGGCTTTCCACGTCGTCTCGCCCGCCTTGTTCAG
>NZ_JARVII010000006.1:0-105867 GCF_029813755.1 Ottowia cancrivicina
GGCTTCGCGGTAGACGCGGCCGGAGACCGTCACGCCGGAGCCGCCTCCGATCTGGGTTTCAGCAAAGTTGTTGCCGGTCGAGCCTGTGGCAGGCAGGTTGGCGATGGTGATGGTGCTGTTGCCTGTGCCGCTGCTGCCGGTGTCGCCCGTGGCGGCCGTGCCGCGCGTGTTGTAGGCGTTGGCGTAGCCCGTGGGCTGGGTTTCCACCACGGTGCATTGCGCGCCTGCGGTCAGGCCGCCAAAGCGGTAGGAGCCGTCAGCGCCCGTTGTGGTTGTGGCGGTGTGCACGGGGTTGGTGCAGGCCAGCGTCAGGGTCACGCCGCTGATGCCAGGGTCGGTGGCGTTGCCGTCATCGGTGGTATTGGCGGGCGAGCTGGCTTCGCGGTAGACGCGGCCGGCGATGAAGGTGCTCGTGTCCTTCACTTTGGTGAGCACGCGGTTGGAGCCAGGGTTGCGCGCCAGCAGGGTGGCGGAGTCGGCGCGGTAGTCGTTCACGTACTGGTTGCCGTCGCTGTTGCCGCTGGCAATGACCGGGACGATGAGTTCATACGCCGTGTTGATGGGCACGGTGCCGGTGCGGCCATAGGCCAGGGCCATGAAGGCTGTGGCATCGCCAATGGCGGCCGGGCAGTTGGCCGAGCCGAATTGCGCCACGGTGCACCAGTTGGTGCTGCTGGCGCTGTTGCTGCCGGTACCCTGCACGTTGTGGCTGGCGTCGTTGGGACTGTTGCGGTTGATGTGGGCCGGGGCATTGCTGGTGTAGAGCACCACCATCGCGGGGTCGGCTGTGAGCGCATGCCCGGCCACGGGGGCGGCAATGGGCGCTGCGAGCTTGAGCGCGCCCGCGTAGCTGCTGCTGCGGCCATCGCTGGCGTAGGGCAGCACGTCAAGAATGCGCAGCTGGTCCAGGTGGGTGCCGGTGGCGGCGTAGTACAGCGTGTAGGTGAAGCCCGTGTTGAGCGGCACTTCAGCGTGGCTCACGCTCTTTTTGAGCAGCACGGTGGTTTCGGCGCGCGTGCGCACTTTCCAGTTGCTGAAGCTGCAGCTCTGGCCGCTTTTGCAGACAAAGCCGTTGGCGCCACGGTAGATGGCCTTCAGGCGGCCATTGGCCGTGGAGTCGGCAAAAGTGGAGTTGAGCAGCTGCACGCCATTGGGCGCCGAGAGGCTGACCTGCGCCTGATAGCGCAGGGGCGGCAGATTGGCTGCCGCGCTGCCCAGCTGGGTGTGCTTGACGGGCTGGTTGGGCAGCGTCCACTTGCACGCCGTGTAGCCTGTGGGCACCGAGTTGGCGTCAAAGGGGCCGCCGGAAGGCGTTGTGCCAGCGGCAGAGCAGTCGGGATCGGCAATGGCCGTGCCGCCCAGCGTGCTGGTGCCGGGCATGTAGCTCATGTGTTGCGGCAGTACGTCCCACACGGTGACGGTGGTGGTGTGGTCAGCCGTGGAGCTGGCGGCGTTGACGGTGATCTTGTAGTCCAGCAGGCTGCCGGGGGCCACGGCGCGGCCATCCAGCAGTGAAGCGTCGTTTTCCGATTTGCTGACGGCGATGTATTCCGTTTCGCGGATGCGCATCACGTCGCTGCCCTGCCTGATGTTGCCTGGCGCTATTTGCCACATGGCCTGGTTGGGCGCAATGGCGCCCAGCGTGGAGTCGCCCTGCGCGAAGGCGCGGCCCGGCGCGTTGTCCGTGCCGGAGAAGGCATAGGTGGCATTGGCCTGCAACGGGATGTAGTAGAGGGTATTGACCGCCTTGCCGTAGGTGCTGTAGGAGCCGCGAACGCGGGTGATGTCTTTCAGGCTCTTGCCTGCGGCCTGCAGCGAGGCGATGGAGTCGTACCAGGTCACGCCGTCCGAGTCGCCGCAAGTGCTGTCGGACTGGGCCGAGCCGCTCCAGGCCACGCTAGGCCACGTGTCGGGATATTCCGTGGTGTTGGTGTTGTAGCTGTTCCAGGTGCCGCTGGCGGAGATGCCATTGCCGCCCACGCCCAGCTCCCAGGTCACGGCGGCCGAGCCTGCTTGCGGCAAGGTCAGGATGCCCGTTTTCACGTCCACCCGGGAATCGCTGGACGGCAAGGCGTTGGCGAAGCTCAGGCGCGTGTTGTCGATGCGCTCGCAGATGTAGCCGGCAGGCATGTCGTCAGTGCCGGCGTTGATGACGTGCAGCCGCGCGTCAAAGTGCTGGCCGGGGCCAGCCTGCCGCACGTAGGTATCGTCCGAAAGGGAAGGGTCTGCGATGGCGTAGGTCACGCCCGCCTTGCGCGAGCCGCCGGGGCGCAGCGAATACAGCTTGCTGAGCGAGCCGCCCGTGGTGCGGCGCACAAGCGCCTTGTCCTCGCCGCTGGAAGGCGGATTGGCCTGCCCGGTAACGGATGTGCCGTTAAGCGAGACCTTGTTGATGACTTCTTCGTAAACGTTGGGCGTGAAATCAGTCACCGGAGCCCACAGCAGCACGGACTTGCTGGCCACCCACCACTGGTTGGCCGAATCCAGCAGGTTGCTCGTATTGACCACGGTGCCCGGACCGGTGCCCTTGCGCGTGGGGTAGTGCTTAAGCGAGAAGTCCACGCCCGATACCGTCAGCGTGGCCGTCTTCGCACCCACATTCACGCTGGTGGCCTTGCAGTCGCCGCCGTTGGCCACGGTGGTGTTGTCGGTGGAAACCGCACCGGTGTCATTGACTTCGAAATAGGTGTTGTCAAACCCGTTGCCCAGGCGGGTCAGGGAGTAATCCCAGTTGCCGCAACCGTCGTGCTTGCCTGCGCCCATGAGCGCGCGGGCGAAACCGGGCACGTCAATGTTCCAATCAACCAGACGCAGGTTCGGAAACTTGGCGCCATTGTCAAAGTTGTCTTCCAGCGTGAAATCGGGCTTGAGCGCCTCCAGTCCCCGGCGCGCGCCCTCGGCATAAATCCCGATGTTGTAGCCCATCACGTAGCCATCTTCGCCATTGGGGCCGGAGCGGGGTATGAACACGCCGCCGCCTGAAGAACGGGTTTTCTTCACCTTCCAGCGCGGCGCGGCGGAAACCGTGACCACGGGCGCGCCGTAGGTGGGCGTGCTGGGGTGCGAGGGTTCATTGAGCGTGCGGGGATTGGAGCGCGCCGGGTTGCCGTCGGACTGATATGTGACGGTGGGGGCGGCGATGGTGGCGCCGTTGGGCGCGCCGCCGCTGACGTGGTAGCTGAAAGACAGGTTGCTGCCGCTGAGCGGCTGCGGCTGGGCGCAAAAGAGCTTGAGGCCGTCGGCCGTGACGCCCGATACGCCCGCAGGCGGCGGATCGCTCACGGGCGTGGCCGAAATGTTCTGGCAGCCGTCCGCGCCGGAAGGAATGTCGGTCGCGCGGAAATACGCAATGCGCGGATTGGCCGGGCCGGTGTAGCCGGCAGGCAGCGTGGTGGCGCCCATCTCCAGCGTAACCAGGCTGTTGGCCGCTTCGGGAGCGAGCGTGTAGCTCACGCGGTACATCACCTGGTCATTGGTGCGCACGATGGCATCGGAAGGGGAGTTGTCCAGCCCCGCGCCCACCGAGCCGTCGAACGGCAGTGAACCAGACGCGCCCATGCCCATCGCAAAGTCGCTCACGGCCGCATGGGCTGACGAAGCCATGCAAGCCACTGCCAGCACAGACAGGCCAGCAGCCAGGCGCAGCCTTGCGCAGCGCGCGGCATCCGCACATGTTTGTTTCATATCAATATTCCGTATGAAGAAAATGAAAAGAAGCGCATCCTATCGGCAGTTCACATTTGTTTCAAGCGATCTATGCCGAACGGCAATAATCGCCAAATTATTCGTGTATTGAAACAAATATCTTGTTTCAATAAATTTTTTGCGACACATTTTGACTGGATGGGTTTTTGAAATGCTCTCTTCCCTGGCCGCCATCAAAGGCATGAACGACATCCTGCCGCCCGACTCCGCCCGCTGGGAGTGGCTGGAAGAGGTGGTGCGGCGCACCATGCGGCGCTTTGCCTTTGCCAACATCCGCACGCCCATCGTGGAGCACACGGCGCTGTTTGCGCGCGGGCTGGGCGAAAACACCGATGTAGTGGAAAAGGAGATGTATTCCTTTCAGGACCGCAACGACAAATACGGCGACGCCGACCACCTCACCTTGCGTCCTGAAAACACCGCTGGCGTGGTGCGCGCCGCCATTGAGCACAACTTGCTGTATGGCGGCGGCCAGCGTCTGTATTACATGGGCCCCATGTTCCGGCGCGAGCGGCCCCAGCGCGGGCGCTACCGGCAGTTTCACCAGATTGGCGCGGAAGCACTGGGCTTTGCGGGCGCGCAGGTGGATGCCGAAATGATTTTGCTGGCCGTGGCCTTGTGGCGCGAGCTGGGCATCAGCCGCTGGCGGCTGGAACTCAACAGCCTGGGCCAGCCCGAAGAGCGCCGCGAGCACCGCGCCGCCCTCATCGCCTACTTTGAAGCGCACGCCAGCGAGCTGGACGAAGACGCCCGCCGCCGCCTGCATGCCAATCCGCTGCGCATTCTGGACACCAAAAACCCCGCCATGCAGGCGCTGGTGGAAGGCGCGCCACGGCTCATGGACTATCTGGGCGAGGCTTCGCTGGCTCACTTTCATGCCGTGCAGGCCATGCTGGATGCGGCCGGCGTGCCCTGGAGCGTGAACCCGCGCCTGGTGCGCGGGCTGGATTACTACAACCTCACTGTTTTTGAATTCATCACCGACAGCCTGGGCGCGCAAGGCACCATCTGCGGCGGCGGCCGCTATGACTATCTGATTGGCCAGATGGGCGGCAAGCCCGCCCCCGCCGTGGGCTGGGCCATCGGCGCGGAGCGCGTGCTGGAGCTGCTGAAAGAAGAAGGCGTGGCCGCGCCGCAAAGCGTGCCTGATGCCTACGCCATCATCCCCGACGCCGCTGCGCTGCCGCAGGCCATGCGCTGTCTGCACGCGCTGCGCGCACAAGGCGTGGCCGTGCAAATGCACGCCAGCGCCGAAGAAGCGCCAGGCAGCATGAAAAGCCAGTTCAAACGGGCCGACGCCAGCGGCGCGCGCTTTGCCCTCATCTTCGGCGCCGACGAGCTGGCCGCCGGCCAGGTCACGCTCAAAGCCCTGCGCGACGGCGCAGGCGAGCAAACGCGCCAGCCGCTGGACGGCGTGGCCGCCTGGAGCCGCGCGCTGCTGGCGTGAGCTTGGCCAGCAGGCCCTACTTGCTCCTTTATTAAGAGCATGATGTCCTAGTAGAAAGTGCGCTGAAGCCGTTTTCAGCCTCTTTAATTCGCTCCTCTTTTTGAGCTGCTTCCCGCTGAGCGCGGCGGTGGCGGCTCGCCCTAGAATGCGCCGCTTCATTTGACCACCCCCCGCGCCGCGCGCAAGACACCGCATCATGGCAACACAGCACTTGGACCTTGAAGAGCAGGAACAGCTCGCCCAGCTCAAACACTTCTGGAACCGCTGGGGCAACCTCATTACCTGGGCGCTCATTGCCGTGCTTGGCGCGTTCGCCGCCTGGAACGGCTGGAACTTCTGGCAGCAGCGGCAAGCCGTGCAGGCCGCCGCCCTGTATGACCAGATGGAAGCGGCCACGCAAGCCGGCGATGTGGAGCGCACCACGCGCGTGCTCGCTGACATGCAGGCCAGTTACCCCGGCGCCGAATACACCGCGCAAGCCGCGCTGCTGGCCGCCAAGACGCTGGTGGAAAAGGAAAAAACCGCCGAAGCCAAGGCGGCGCTGGCCTGGGTGGCCGAGAAGGCGGCCGACAGCGGGCTGCAAGCCACAGCCCGCCTGCGCCTGGCCTCCCTTCTGTACGCCGACAAGGCGTATGACGAGGCGCTGCAACAGCTCTCCGCTAGCTTCGCCCCCCCCTTCGCACCGCTGGCGGCCGACCGCCGTGGCGACGTGCTGCTGGCGCAAGGCAAAAAAGACCTGGCCATTGCCGAATACGGCAAGGCGTATCAGGGCCTGTCGCAAGAGCGCGCCGAATACCGCCGCCTGGTGGGCATCAAACTGACGGCGCTGGGCATTGACCCCGAAGCGGGGGCGGCAAAGTCGGGAGAAGCGAAATGAAAGCCCCGCGTTTTTCCCTCTGCGCCGCCGCGCTGGCCGCCGCGCTGCTGGCGGCGTGCTCGTCTGGCTCGCCCCGGCCTGAACCGGCCAAGCTGCAAGCCATTGATCCCGTGATTGACGTCAGCCAGGCCTGGGCGGCCAAGCTCGGCAGCACGGTCAATTTCCCCTTGCAGCCGCAAGTGCTGGGCAATCGCGTGGTGCTGGCCGCCGATGACGGCACGGTGGCCGAGTTTGACGCCGCCAACGGCCAGCGCCTGTGGAGCGCGAACGCAGGCGACGCGCTCACCGCCGGCGTGGGCAGCGACGGCCACACCAGCGCCGTGGTCACCCGCAGCAACCAAGTGGTGGCGCTGGCCGAGGGCCGCGTGCTCTGGAAACACAAGCTGGGCACGCAAAGCTACACCGCGCCGCTGGTGGCGGGCGGGCGCGTGTTCGTGCTGGGCGCTGACCGCTCGCTCACGGCGCTGGATGGCCGCACGGGCGCGCGCCTGTGGCACGCCGACCGCCAGGCCGAGCCGCTGGTGCTGCGCCAGTCGGGCGTGCTGCTGGCCGTGGGCAACACGCTGGTGGCGGGCCTGTCGGGCCGCCTGGCGGGCGTGGACCCGGACACGGGCGCTTCCCGCTGGGAAGTGCCGCTGGCCGCTGCGCGCGGCGTGAACGATGTGGAAAAACTCGTTGATCTGGTCGGTCCCGTGAGCCGGCAAGGCAGCGTCATTTGCGCCCGCGCCTTTCAGGCCGCCGTGGGCTGCGTGGACGCAGCCAGCGGCAAGCTGCTGTGGAACAAGCCCGCCAAGGGCGATGCAGGCGTGCGCGGCAACGAGCAAAGCCTGTTCGGCGCGGAGTCCGACGGCCAGCTAGTGGCCTGGAAGGCCGCCACTGGCGAGCGCATCTGGAGCACCAAAGAGCTGCTCTGGCGGCGCCTGACCGCGCCGCTGGCGCTGGGCCGCTCGGTCATCGTGGGCGACGAAGAAGGCTGGCTGCACATGCTCTCGCGCGAAGACGGCAGCCCCGTCAACCGGCTGAAAACCGACGGCTCGCCCATTGCCGCCGCGCCCGTGGCGGCGGGCGGCGCGCTGGTGGCCGTCACCCGCTCCGGCGGCGTGTTCGCCTTCCGCCCCGACTGATGGACTGATTGCAGGCTGCGCGCGCGATGAAACCCGTTCTGGCCCTTGTGGGGCGGCCCAATGTGGGCAAATCCACGCTGTTCAACCGCCTGACCAAAAGCCGCGACGCCATCGTGGCCGACTTTGCGGGCCTCACGCGCGACCGCCACTACGGCACGGGCCGCATGGGGCAGCGCGAATACATCGTGATCGACACCGGCGGCTTCGAGCCGGAAGCGGGCGAAGGCAGCATCTTTCGCGAAATGGCCCGCCAGACGCGGCAGGCCATTGCCGAGGCCGATGCCGTCATCTTCGTGGTGGACGCGCGCGCGGGCCTGGCCGGGCAAGACCACGACATCGCCAATGAACTGCGCCGCCTGGGCAAGCCCTGCCTGCTGGTGGCCAACAAGGCCGAAGGCATGCGCGAAGGCGCGCAGCTGGCCGAGTTCTACGAACTGGGGCTGGGCGAAGTCATCGCCGTCTCCGCCGCCCACGGGCAAGGCGTGCGCTCCATGCTCGACCGCGCGCTGGACGCGCTGGGCCTGCCCGAGCCTGATGACGAACAGCCGGCGCAAGACGAACACAGCCCCATCCGCCTGGCCGTGGCGGGCCGCCCCAACGTGGGCAAGTCCACGCTCATCAACACCTGGCTGGGCGAAGAGCGCCTGGTGGCTTTTGACCTGCCCGGCACCACGCGCGACGCCATCACCGTGCCCTTCGAGCGCGGCGGCCAGATGTTCGAGCTGATCGACACGGCGGGCCTGCGCCGCAAGGGCCGCGTGTTCGAGGCCGTGGAAAAGTTTTCCGTCGTCAAAACCTTGCAGGCCATTGAATCGGCCAACGTCGTTCTTTTGCTGCTGGACGCCACGCAAGGCGTGACCGACCAGGACGCGCACATTGCCGGCTTCATCCACGAAACGGGCCGCGCCGTGGTGCTGGCCGTGAACAAGTGGGACGCGGTGGACGCCTACCAGCGCCAGCTCGTGCAGCGCAGCATCGAGGCGCGGCTGGCCTTCATGAAGTTCGCCGAGCTGCATTTCATCTCTGCCCAAAAGCGCCAGGGCCTGGCCCCGCTGTGGGGCGCCATTGCCCGCGCCCGCCAGGCCGCCATGCGCAAGCTGCCCACGCCGCAGCTCACGCGCCTGCTGCATGAAGCCGTGCAGTTCCAGGCCCCCAAGCGCAGCGGCATGTACCGCCCCAAGCTGCGCTACGCGCACCAGGGCGGCATGAACCCGCCCGTCGTCGTCATTCACGGCAACTCGCTCGAAGGCGTGACCGACGCCTACAAGCGCTACCTGGAAGGACGCTTTCGCAAGGCGTTCGATCTGACAGGCACGCCGCTGCGCATCGAGCTGAAAAGCGCCCGCAACCCCTATGCGGACAAGGCGCCCTGACGCACTGCCCCTCTTGAAGCGGCGGCCCGCATCCCCAGATGCCAGCGGCTGCCGCGTTGGCGCGGGCTTCACGCGCGGAGCCAGACAGGCTCTGAAACCCCGTGCTATGGTGTAGCTTCCTTTCCACTACTTTTGAACACGGAAAATATCGTGAGCAACAAAGGACAACTCCTCCAAGACCCCTTCCTCAACACCCTGCGCCGCGAGCACGTGCCGGTGTCCATCTACCTGGTCAATGGCATCAAGCTGCAAGGGCAGATTGAGTCGTTTGACCAATACGTCGTGCTGCTGCGCAACACCGTCACGCAAATGGTTTACAAGCACGCCATTTCCACCATCGTGCCGGGCCGCGCCGTCAGCTTCTCCGTGGCGGCCGAAACACCCGCCGCCGAAGCGCCGTGAAAACCGCCCTCCCGCGCCCGGCATGACCGCCTCAAACGCTCCTGATCCAGGAGCGTTTGCCGTTTCTGGCGGCTCATTCGCCTGCCCGCTCCGCACGGCTCAGGCAAACAGGCGAAAGCGCATCTTCAATCAGCTCCTTCATTTGTAGCAAGCTTTCACGCTATACATGCGACAAACGGCTTTTCAAGGCCCCTGAATCAGCTTCCCTTTCAGTAGCAATCCGTCTCATGACAAAGCCTGCGCACAGCGGCCCCGGACTCTTTCTTCAGATACCTTGACTTCAAACGCCTCTTCCTTCACTTCCTCCCGCGCCGCTGAAGCGCCGCCAGCCGCCGTGCTAGTGGGCGTGGACTTTGGCGAGCCTCATTTCGATGCCGATTTGCAGGAGCTGGGCCTGCTGGCCGCCACGGCGGGCCTGAACCCCGTGGCGCGCATCACCTGCAAGCGGCGCGCGCCCGATGCCGCCTTGTTCGTGGGCAGCGGCAAGGCCGAGGAAATCCGCATGCTGGCCATTGAGCATGGCGCAAAGGAGGTGCTGTTCGATCAGGCGCTCTCGCCCGTGCAGCAGCGCAATCTGGAACAGGCCATCGGGCTGCCCGTCAATGACCGCACGCTGATCATTCTGGACATCTTCGCGCAGCGCGCCCGCAGCCACGAGGGCAAGCTGCAAGTGGAGCTGGCCCGCCTGCAATACCTGGCCACGCGCCTGGTGCGCCGCTGGAGCCACCTGGAGCGCCAGCAAGGCGGCATTGGCACGCGCGGCGGCCCCGGCGAAACGCAGATCGAGCTGGACCGCCGCATGATTGGCGAGGCCATCAAGCGCACCAAGGAGCGCCTGGCCAAAGTCAAACGCCAGCGCCAGACGCAGCGCCGCCAGCGCCAGCGGCGCGAGACGCTTTCCGTCTCGTTCGTGGGCTACACCAACGCGGGCAAGTCCACCTTGTTCAATGCGCTGACCAAGGCGCGCGCCTACGCTGCCGACCAGCTTTTCGCCACGCTGGACACCACCACGCGCCAGCTCTATCTGGCGGGCGCGGGCGAGGCCAGCGGCGCAGACGGGGCCAGCACAGAAACAGGCTGGACGGCCGGGCGCGTCGTTTCCCTGTCTGACACCGTGGGCTTCATCCGCGATTTGCCGCACGGCCTGATTGAAGCCTTCGAGGCCACTTTGCAGGAGGCGGCCGATGCCGATTTGCTGCTGCATGTGGTGGATGCTTCCAACCCCGGCCACCTTGAGCAAATGGATGAAGTGCGCCGCGTGCTGGGCGAAATTGGCGCGGCTGACGTTCCGCAGTGGCTCATCTTCAACAAGCTCGACGCGCTGCCCGAAAGCCAGCGCCCCGCACAACTGGCGGGCAGCATGGAAATGGAAGGCCGCCGCCTGCCGCGCCTGTTCGTCAGCGCCCGCAGCGGCGAGGGCCTGCCCGGGTTGCGCGCGGCTTTGTCCGAATGGGCCAGGCCGCACGGCCAGACGGCGCGGCTGCCGCAAGCCCAGCCTGCGTCTGAATCTGCATCTGAAACGCTTGGGCACAATCCGCCCCATTTCCCTTCCGCTTGCACGCCCGGCGATCCCCGGTTTTTGCCAGACGCATGACATCCAGCCTGTTTTCTTCCCTTTTGGCCCGCTTCTCGGGCCGCCTCCCGGGCCGCCGCCCCGCCGCCACGCTCAACCTGAATGACCCGCGCTGGGGCCGGGGCCATGAAGACCGCCCTGACGAGTCCAACGCCAGCCCGCCTCCCGAAGGCGCTGAAGGCGGCCAGCCGCAAGAACCCCAGCGCCCGCAGCCGCCAGAGCTGCCCCGCCCGCATTCGTCTGGCGGCGGCCAGCAGCCGCCTGATCTGGATGAGCTGTGGAACGACTTCAGCCGCAAGCTCGGCGGCCTTTTCGGCGGCAGCCCGCCGCCTGGCCGCCGTGGCCGCTCTTCGCCTTCTTCACCGGTTTCGCCCGGCAGCGCGGGCGCGGGCCTGGCCCTGCTGGCGGGCGCAGCCGCGCTCGTGTGGCTGGGCACGGGCTTTTTCATCGTGCAAGAAGGGCAAAACGCCGTCATCACCCAGTTCGGCCGGTACCACTCCACCGTGATGGACGCGGGCCTGCACTGGCGGCTGCCCTGGCCCATTCAGCGGCAGGAAACCGTCAATGTCACGCAAATCCGCTCGGTCGATGTGGGCGGCGACATCATCATCCCCGCCACTGGCCTGCGCACCTCGGCCATGCTCACGTCTGACGAAAACATCGTCGAAGTCAAGTTCGCCGTGCAATACCGCCTGAGCGACGCGCGCGCCTACCTGTTTGAAAGCAAGCTCCCCGACGACGCCCTTCGCCAGGCCAGCGAAAGCGCTGTGCGCGAAGTGCTGGGCAACATGAAGATGGACGCTGCCCTGTCGGAAGAGCGCGACCAGATCGCCCCCCGCGTGCGCGAGCTGACCCAGAAAATCCTGGACCGCTACCGCATCGGCATTGAAGTCATCGCCGTGAACATGCAGCAAGGCGGCGCGCAGCCGCCCGAGCAGGTGAAAGCCGCGTTTGACGACGTGAACAAGGCCAACCAGGAACGCGAGCGCGCCAAAAACCTGGCGCAGGCCTACGCCAACGACGTGGTGCCCCGCGCCAAAGGCGCCGCCGCCCGCCTCACGCAAGAAGCTGAAGGCTACAAGGCCCGCATCACCGCCCAGGCCGAAGGCGACGCCCAGCGCTTTGCCGCCGTCCTGGCCCAGTACCAGAAAGCGCCGCAAGTCACGCGCGAGCGCATGTATCTGGACGCCATGCAGGACATCTACGCCCGCGCCCGCAAAGTGCTGGTGGACAGCCGCGCTGGCGGCAACCTGCTTTACCTGCCGCTGGACAAGCTCATGCAGCAAACCGGCGCACCAGGCGAAGCCGGCAGCGCCGCCGCAAACCAGGCCGCAAGCCCCGCGAACGCCCAAGCCGCCCAGCCCGCGCAAGTGCCTGCCGCAGCAACCTACGCCCCCGACACCCGCGCGCGCGACAACGCCCGCAGCCGCGACTACCGCTAACCCACCGACAACTCGCCTTCCATGAACAAAACCGGATTCATCGGCGCCAGCCTCTTGCTCGCATTGGCCGCGCTGGCCTCCAGCCTGTTCGTGGTGGACCAGCGCCAGTTCGGCGTGGTCTACCAGTTCGGCCAAATCCAGCGCGTCATCAACGAACCGGGCCTGTATGGCAAGATTCCCCTCATCCAGACCGTCGCCTACATCGACAAGCGCCTGCTCACCCTCGACAGCCAGGACCTGCAACCGCTGCTCACCAAGGAAAAACAGCGCATCGTCATCGACTGGTACGCGCGCTGGCGCATCACCGACCCGCAAGCCTACGTGCGCAACTTCGGCAGCACCAGCGAAGGCGCGGGCGCGCAGCAGCTCAACCGCGTGGTGCGCAACGCCTTCCAGGAAGAAATCAACCGCCGCAACGTGCGCGAGCTGCTTTCTTCCCGGCGCGACGAAATGATGGCCGACGTCAAAAAAGAAGTGCTCGGCGCCGTGAGGGGCAGCAAGCCCTGGGGCATCGACGTCACCGACGTGCGCATCACCCGCATCGACTACGCCGAATCCATCACCAGCGACGTCTACCGCCGCATGGAAGCCGAACGCGAGCGCGTGGCCAAGGAGCTGCGCGCCACGGGCGCCGCCGAAGGCGAGCAAATCCGCGCCGAAGCCGACCGCCAGCGCGAAGTCATCCTGGCCGACGCCTACCGCGAAGCCCAGAAAATCAAGGGCGAAGGCGACAGCGCCGCCAACGCCGCCTACGCCGAAGCCTTTGGCAAAGACCCGCAATTTGCCCAGTTCTGGCGCAGCCTGGACGCCTGGCGCGCCAGCGTCGGCCAACAGGGCGACGTTCTGGTCATCGACCCTGCGGCCTCTGACTTTTTCAAGGGCATGCAGGCTGGCCCTGCCGCCAGACCTTGAAGGCCAGTCCCGGAAAGATGCTGTTGTTTTGATAGCTGCCCGCGCCCGTATTCAAAGGACTGGAGCCGTTTTTGCCCTTTTTTTGAATGGCCAGGCCGCGAACAGATTCTGAAATCCAGACAGGAGAGCACGACATGATGAAAATCCTTCTCGCCGTCGATGGCAGCCCCTACACCAAGAAAATGCTGGCCTACCTGGCCGCGCACGATGAGCTGCTGGGCAACGGCGCCCGGCATGCCTACACCGTCATCACCGTGCAGGCCGCCCTGCCCCCGCGCGCCCGCGCCGCCCTGAGCAAGGAAATGGTGGACGGCTACTATGCCGAAGAGGCCGCCAAGGTGCTTGACCCCGTTGCCAAATTCATGGCCCAGCATGGCGCAACGCCCGCCACCGTGGCCGCCATTGGCAGCGCGGGCGAAGAAATCGCCAAATACGCCGAGCAGGGCCAGTTCGACCTCATCGTCATGGGCGCGCGCGGCCACAGCCCTTTGAGCAAGCTCGTCATGGGTTCTGTCAGCACCAAGGTGCTGGCCAGTTGCAGCACGCCCGTGCTGCTCATTCGCTGATCATCTGCCCCGTGTGCCCCGTGGCAGCCTTTCCGCCAGTTCGCTGCAATTTCGATAGCTGTCAGCGCCCTATCCACGGGCGCTGGCGGCGTTTTTGTCTGCCCAACAGTCCTGACGCCCAAGCACTTCGGCAACGACGGCGGCTGGCCCATGCAAGCGCCACGGGCCTTGTTCAACGCGCTCTCCATCATCGCGCCAGGCAGCGGACTGATTCGTGGCAGAAAAAGAGCGGCAAAGTGGCCCATAGCAAAGACATCCAGGAGGCGGCATGACGCACGAAAAACAGGCTTCGGCCCGTCAGGGCTTCTGGCATCTATGGGGATGGCCTCTGGCGCTGGCCTTTGTCACTCTCACGGGCCTGACGGCGGCCCTGTTCAGCGAAGGCGGCTTTGGCGACTGGCTCGCCTCTGCCTGCCTGGCCGCGCCCGTGCTGGCATGCGTGTGGTTCGGCTGGCTGCGCCGCAGCAAGCGCAGACAGACAGCGGCGGAAGACGGGCCGGACCCAACGCCAGGCGCGCAGCCATAAAAAAACGCCCTTGCGGGCGTTTCGGCGCATGAGCGCGGCAAGTGGCGGAGAGAGAGGGATTCGAACCCTCGATACGGGAGAACCGTATACCGGATTTCGAGTCCGGCGCATTCGACCACTCTGCCATCTCTCCGCAAAGGGCAAGCGGCGGATTCTAGCGGACACGGCAATGGCGCCGCAGGAAGCGCCAAACCGGAACAATCGGAAGACCGCTTTTGAAACAGGAGCAAATTTGAGGAGCCAAAATCCCTTGATGTCCTAGTCGAATCTGGGAATCATGCTATTGGTAAAAGAGCAAAATGAACCCGCTCCGACTTGCTCCTAAAAGCATCAGGCCAGCTTGATTTCCACGGGGATATTGCCGCGCGTGGCATTGGAATAAGGGCAAACCTGGTGCGCGCCATCCACCAGGGCCTGCGCAGCGGCGCGGTCCATGCCGGGCAGGCTGACCGTCAGGCGCACGGCAATGCCAAAGCCATGAACGGTAGGGCCGAGATCGACTTCGGCATCCACCGCCAGATCGGCGGGCAGAGTGACGTTCTGCTTGCCCGCCACGACCTTGATGGCGCCAATGAAGCAGGCCGAATAGCCCGCTGCAAACATTTGCTCGGGGTTGGTTCCCGTGCCTTGTCCAGGCGAGCTGAGGGTGACTTGCAGGCGGCCATCATCGCTGCGTGCCTGGCCGTCGCGGCCGCCGGTGGTGTGCGTGCGGGCGGTGTAGAGCACTTTGTCAAGGGTAGTGGTCATGGTGTTTTCCTTTCGACAGGGGTTGAAGAAACGAGTTGCTGGCGCAGGGCGTGCAATTGAGAAGCAAGCGCCCTCGCCTCGGATGGAGCCAGGCCGGTGGCGGCCAGCATGCAGGCGGGCACGTGGGCCGCACGCTCGCGCAGCGCCCGGCCTGCGGGGGTCAAAACAATGCGCACGCGGCGCTCATCCTGCGCATCACGCTGGCGTTGCAACCAGCCTGCGGCCTGCATGCGCTTGAGCAGCGGCGTGAGGGTGCCTGAATCCAGCGCCACGCGCTCACCCAAAGCAGAGACACTGATGCCGTCTTCCTCCCACAGCGCCATGAGAGTGATGTACTGCGGATACGTCAGCCCCAGCTCACCCAGCAATGGCTGGTAGCGGCGCGTGAGCGCCAGCGAGGCGGCATAAACGGCAAAACACAGCTGCTGATCCAGCAGCTGTGTTTCGTCGGAGGAGGCGGAAGTCATGAGGGGGATTATTTTTGGCAATCAAATTGCTGTCAATTGAATTGCATAAAACAATGTCGTTGGCAAGGTCTATGACTGGCCAGCGCGCCGGAACACAAAACGGGATGGCTCATCGTCCAGAACGGCTGCGGTCAAGAAGACGATCCATGCCATGCCGCAATTGCGGCTGCGCTTTGAACGAAGTCAATCACTGCAAGACGGCTCGTCCTATCCTTTTCAGGGCTGGCGCGCTTCTTGACGTCAGAAATCTGGCGGGAAAGGCATTCCCGCTTCATATGAAAAACGCCTCACGCAGGAGGCGTTTTCAGTGAAAGGCGAAAACCTCGCCCTATTTGGTCAGGATGAGCTTTCCCTGCCGGGTGGCCTGGAGGCGGTACACCGCGCCGTTATGGATGATTTCGACCTGCTTGCGGCCCTGGAGAAGCTGCTCGCTGCGAATGGCAGCCAGGGCGGCGGGCGCAGATGGCTGGGAGGCTGGCTTGCCTGCAACAGCGGCGGCGCTGGCATGAGGCGAGGACATGGCTGAAGACTCCTTGGCTGATGGGAAAGGCAGGCAGCAGCCTCAGGGCTGCTTCTCTGGCTCGGTGATGAAACCTATCTTTTTCAGGCCAGCCTGCTGGGCGGCAGCCATGGCCTTCGCCACGCGCTCGTAGCGCACGTCTTTATCGCCGCGAATGTGCAAGTCAGGCTGAGGATTTCTGGCGGCAGCCTTGGCAAAGAGGCTGGAAAGCTCGCCGTCCGGCACGGGAGCGTCATCTATGAAATACGCGCCATCTGCCTGCACGGCCAGGCTGAGCGTCTGTGGTTTGGTGTCTTCCGGCTCGTTGCTGGCCTTAGGCAGCTCGATGGTGACGGAGTGCTTCATCACCGGAACGGTGATGATGAACACGATGAGCAGCACCAGCATGACATCAATGAACGGGATCATGTTGATCTCGCCCATGACTTCATCGGTGTTGTCGCTGACTTGTCCGGCCACGGCACTCTCCTTCAGGCTTTCTTCATGCGGATGATGTTGCCTTCGACCGAAGCGGCCGTGACCCGGGCGCCAGTGATGTAGAAGGCGTGCAGGTCATGCGCGAAGCGGTGCAGGCGGCCCAGAATGGCCTTGTTTCCGCGCACCAGCACGTTGTAGCCCAGCACGGCGGGAATGGCCACGGCCAGGCCAAAGCCGGTCATGATAAGCGCCTCGCCAATGGGGCCGGCCACCTTGTCAATGCTGGCCTGCCCCGACAGACCAATGCTCATGAGCGCGTGATAAATGCCCCAAACCGTGCCAAACAGCCCCACGAATGGTGCTGTAGAGCCGACCGAGGCCAGGATGACCAGGCCTGATTGCAGGCGGGCCGTGATGTTGTCGATGCTGTGGTTGAGCGCGCTGCGTATCCAGTCATTGATGTCGAGCGAATCATGCAGCTGAGGCGTGGTGGCGCGATAGTGGGCCGCGGCTTCTCGGCCTTCTTCCGCCACAAGCTTGAACGGGTTGTCTGCGCCGCTTCCCAGGCTGCCCAGGGCGGCATCCAGGTCAGCGTTGTGCCAGAAACCAGGCACCTTCCTGGCCTGTCCTTGCACACGCAGAATGCCCAGCCCCTTGATGATGATGACGCACCATGACAGCACGGACATGGATGCCAGAATGACGAACACGATGCGGGTGACGATGTCGCCCTGCGCCCAGAGGTGCATCAGGCCAAATTCAGAATTCATTTCTTGTTGCTCCAGATAAAACTGTTCAGATTGATCAATCGTTCAGCACCCATTTCACCGGGACGTTGAACCACATGTCTTCCGGCACGCCCAAGCGGGTGCCGGGCACGAAACGCCATTTGCGGACGGCTTCCAGGGCTGCCACATCCAGCCGCTCGAAGCCGCTGGATTTGTGAATGAGGACTTCCTTGGCGGAGCCATCGGCGCCGACCAGCACTTTCAGCATGACCGTTCCCGTTTCGCCCAGCCGCTTGCTCATGGGGGGGTATTGCGGTCTCGGGTTGTTCAGGTAGGAGGCCTTGCTGGAAGGCAGCGTCACATGCGGCTCGCCAGAGCCTGATGTGCCAGAGGGCGGCCCAGGCGGCCCCGGCGGCCCCGGCGGCCCGGAATATGCAACGGGCGGCGCTGGCTCCGGATCGGGCTGGACGTTTTCCGCAGGCGCAGGTGGCACTGACATGGCCGTGGGTGAGGCATCCGCCACTGGCAACGGCGCAGGCACAGGCGCTGGCTTGGGCGGCGCGGGCTGTTTTTTCGGCGGTTTGGGCTTGGGCTTGGGTGGCTTCGGCGGCAGCGGCTCGGGCGGCGGGGGAGCAGGCGGCGGCGGTTTGGGCGGCGTTGGCGCGGGTGGATCCGGCAGAGAAGGCGGCACCTCCTCAATGATGGGCACCGCCGCCGTGATCAGCTCAGCGGCAATGACCGGCACCCTGGGCGGCTCCAGCGGCGGGCGCTCCAGGCCGCGCTGCACGGCCAAAAGCGCACCGCCGTGCGCCAGCACCACAATGCCAGCCACCAGCAAATCGCGGCCAAGCTCCATTGGCTGTGCGAATGGATTGGAATCACTCATAGAAAGGGAAAAGCGCAGCTACAAAAAAGAGTGCGGCTGCGCACTCTTGAACACACTTTGACGCGCCGCTCATCGCTTCAAGAACGGCAGCAGGCTAAAGCGTGGATTTTGAAACGTAAACGAGAAATTATATTGATTTCGTTCCGCCAGCAGACGCGCCTTCTGCTCCCAAAAAACGGCTTTTCAGCGCTTGAACACCCACACCAGCGATCCCAGCACAAACGCCAGGCCGCCAGTCAGAGCGAAAAGAGTGGAAGTCATGCCGCAGGCTCCATCAGGAAGAGAAGACATTTAATGCAAATAAATTGCATTTACGCAAGTCTAGCACGGAGCCTGCCGTTTCAATACGCGCGTATTCCGAATAGCCTCATGACATCAGGCAGATCGTTCTGGCCTCTAAAAAGCGATTTGCGGCGCTGATTTCATCAAGAGGCCGTCTGCCTTGAGGCTCAAACCAGCGCCTTGAGCAGGCGCGCTTGGTACATGCCTCTCTGTCAAAGCTGGGGCGCCCCTATCCAGCCAGCGCGGCTGACTCAAGCAGGCAAAGCGCGCTGCATGCGCCACTGGCAACCATTGGACTGCGCCTGATTGGATGTCCGCGCCAGCTCCAGCAACGCACCGTGCAGCAAGGCCAGCATGAACAGATAGAACAGATTGCCGCTGTTATGCGAAAAAAAGACCTGTGTCAGGCCAAAGCCCATGTAAGCCATGACGAGGGCAACGCCCGCCAGCCGCAGGGTAAAGGCGCGGCGGCGAGCGGCGGCAGGAGCGGCCTGCTGCCGCTCGCGGGTGGGCCAGAACACGGCCAGCGGCACGGCGTAGAAAGCCAGCACGGCGAGCGCGCCCGCCAACCCCCGGCGCACGAAAGCATCCAGCACTTCGTTGTGGGCATGGCTGAAGCGCAGCACCGAGGGCGGTGCCTGACCACGTTCGACGAGGGCCTGCTTTTCCCGTTCATAACCCGCGCGGCCCCAGCCCCACAGAGGTTTTTGCAGACCCATGCGCCAGGCCATTTGCCAGTGCGCAAAGCGATGGCCCACGGAGGTATCGGCCTGCTCGGTTTCCATGAATTGCTGCGTTTCCTGCGCAGCGGTTTCCATACGCTCCAGCAAAGGCGTTTGCAGGGTGAGCGCGAGGGCGGCCAGCCCCGCGAGCAAGGCGGCGGCGCTGGCCTTGAGGGCGCGCGCGGGCAGGTGGCGCGCCATCAGCGCGGCCAGCACGGGCAACAGCAGCGCCAGCGCCAGCCAGCCGCCGCGCGTTTGCGACAGCAGCGAGGCCAGCAGCCCCATGAAAGCGCCGCCTGCCAGCGCGGCGCGCTGCCAGCGCGGCCACGTCTGCCAAAGCGCGGCCAGGCCCAGCAGACACAACAGGCCCAGCAGCAGGCTGAGGTCGCCATACTGGATGGCGTTGGTGTAGCCTGTGGCACGGGGCAGGCGCTGAACAAAGGTTTGCCACAGGGCAATGCCGCCCGCGCCCCAGGCCCCGGCGGCCATGCCGTTCCACAGCGCCGCCACGCTGGGGCCGCGCCAGGCCAGCATGAACAGGCACGGCAGCGCGGCGATGTATTTGGCCGGGCGGTCCAGCGCCGCGCCGTCTTGCAGACCGGTTTCAGCCAGAAAGTAGCAGGCCATGCCGCACATGGCCGCCGCCAGCGCCCAGGTGCTGGCCGCCACGCGGGCGCGCCGCCACTGCGGCCAAGTGAGCAAGGCCAGCAGCAGCAGCCATGCCGCGCCCCACGAATAGCCCGAAGGCAGCCACAAAGCCAGCCCCGGCACCATGAAAGCGCCCAGCCGGATGCCGGCGGGAATGCTTTTTTCCAGGGCGCGGCGCAGAGGCGGCATCAGCGGCGCACGCACTCGGTCAGGTGCGCGGCATCGTATTTGAGCGCGGCATAGCGGAAGAACGACTCCTGCGCCACGATGTAGCAAAAGAGAAAGCCTTCGCCGCCGCACAGAAAGCCGCGCCGCAGCACGTAAAGGCGCAAGAAAATGGACAAGGCCGATCCCAGCCCGCGCAGCACGCCGCCCTTTTTGCCCTGGCGCGCGCGCTTGGCCGCGCCCAGCATGGCGTATTGCGTGAGCTTTTCCAGGCTGCCGCGCACGGTTTCGCGCGAGTGGTGCAGCAGCTTGGCCTTGAGCAGGCGGTGCGGCAGGCCGGCGCGCGTGACGGCATGCTCGTGCACCGCGCCTTCATAGCGCAGCAGCGAGGCAGTTTTGAACAGGCGCACCACGCCGCCGGTGGATTTCATCAGCGTCAGCGGCCGCCCATAGGCCACCTGCTCCCACAGCACTTCCCAAATGGCGTCGTCGCCGCTGGCGGCCACGGCCTGGATTTCAGCGCGCAGATCGGGGCCGATTTCTTCGTCGGCATCCAGAAAGAAGATGTATTCGGCCTGGCAGGCGGCAATCTGGTGGTTGCGCTGGGGGCCAAAGCCGCGCCAGTCGGGCCGGTGCACGATTTGCGCGCCCATGCGCTCGGCAATGGCGCAAGTCTGGTCGGTAGAGCCGCTGTCCACCACCACCACCTGGTCGGCAAAGGCGGCGCTGCGCAGGCAGTTTTCGATATGGCGCTCTTCATTGAGCGTGAGCACGGCAATGCACAGCGTGCCCTTGCCCAGCGGCGGCTCGCTCCAGCGCGGCGCGTCAAAGGCGGAGGCTGCACGATCGGGAACGTGACCCGCCTGCGGAACAAATGCCTGGTCTGGCGCCAGGTTGCGATGCAGCGTGAGGGCTTGTGGCATGTCGGATTCGTGATCGTGGTTGGAAGGCTGCGCCGGAGCAGCAAGCGACAGCAGGCCGCGCTGCCAGCGCCAGTCCCAGGCGCCGCGCAGGCGGCCCCACATGCGGGCCACCAGGCCCGGCTTGGGCAGCAGCAGGCGCACTGGCAGCGAAAGGGCCGTGCCCAGCAGCAGCCGCCAGCGCAGGCGCAGAGCTTGTGCCTGCCCCATGTGGCGGCCCGAAAAAATGAGTTTCGACTGTGCGTGGTGGTAACCGCGCAGATATTCGGCCCGCCAGGGGCGCTGGCCCCGCACCGAGCCGCGCGAGCGGTGGCGCGCCCGCACCTGCGGCGCAATGATCATGGGCCGCCGGGCCTGCTTCAGGCGCAGGCACAGGTCATCGTCTTCGTAGTAGAGAAAAAAGCGCTCGTCAAACCAGCCCACGTCGGTAAAACGCTCCATGCGCCAGAGCATGGCCGCGCCGCAAACAAAGCCCACGCAGCACTCGCCCACGGCGCCCGCGCCCCTGGCAGGCCAGTCGGTCAGGGCGAAGCGGTAGTTCACCTCCGCGCCGCCGCCCGCTTCCACCAGCTGGGGGGCGACGATGGCGGCGTCCGGCCAGCGGCGGGCGGCTTCCAGCAGGTCGGCAATGGCCTGCGGCTGCATGTCGCAGTCGGGATTGAGCAGCAAGGCAAAGGGCGTGGCCACCTGCGCCAGCCCCCGGTTGTTGGCCGCGCCAAAGCCCAGGTTGCGCGGCAGCGCCAGCACGCGCGCCTGCGGCAGGTGGCGGCTGACTTGCTGCGCCGAGCCGTCGTCGCTGCCGTTGTCCACCACGATGACATGCGGGCACGCACGCAGCAGCGCGCCCTGCCGCGCAAAGCAGTGCGCGCTGTTGTAGCTGACCATGACGATGGTGACTTGCGCCAGCGCGGCAGAAAGCGCGGCGGCGTCTGCGTCGGCAGGTGCGGGGGCAGGAGCCTGGCTTGCTTGCAATTGATTTCACAAAAATGCCGCCGCAGGGGCGCTGCGGCGGCGGGGTGACGGGCGGATGAGGTTGGGGCGCTTTTGAAAACGGCCCGGAAACCGGGCCGCAGAAACCGCGCCATGGCAGGGGATTTTTGCTCCTTGATTCATAGCTGGAAGTCCCCGCCAAATGTGCGCAAGAGCCGTTTTTTATAGCCTGAATTTGCTCCTATTTCTGAGGCGCGATGCCGCATGCCGGGAGCTTTCAGTGCCCGCTTTTGAAAACCTCTCCCTCCTTGAGGCGGTAGATGCGCCCGCAATAAGCGCAGTGCGCCTCGCGCTGGTGCGAGAGGTCCAGGTACACGCGCGGGTGCATGTTCCACAGCTGCATGTTGGCCTTGGGGTTGGGGCAGCAGGTGCTGCCTTCGTGGCTGAGGTCGGCAACGGACAGCTCGACGACTTCGGGCGTGGCGATCTGGCTCATGGCTTGGGCGCTCCGGCAAGGGGGTCAGACGGCGCTCAGCCAGTGGGCGTAACGGGCGTTTTTGCCGCCCACGATGTCGAAGAAGGCGCTCTGGATTTTTTCCGTCACCGGCCCGCGCTGGCCTGCGCCCAGCGTCACGCGGTCCAGCTCGCGGATGGGCGTGACTTCCGCCGCCGTGCCCGTGAAAAAGGCTTCGTCGGCGATATACACCTCATCGCGCGTGATGCGCTTTTGCACTACTTCCAGCCCCAGGTCTTTGGCGATATGGAACACCGTGTTGCGCGTGATGCCGTTAAGCGCCCCGGCAGACAAATCGGGCGTGTAAATCACGCCATCCTTGACGATGAAGACGTTCTCGCCCGAGCCTTCGCTCACGAAGCCCGCCGTGTCCAGCAGCAACGCTTCGTCATAGCCATCGTCTGTGGCCTCCATGTTGGCGAGGATGGAATTGGTGTAGTTGCTCACCGCCTTGGCCTGCGTCATGGTGATGTTCACATGGTGGCGCGCGTAGCTGCTGGTCTTGACGCGGATGCCGCGCGCCAGGCCATCAGCGCCCAGGTAGGCGCCCCAGGGCCAGGCCGCCACCATCACATGCACCTTGTTGCCCCTGGGGCTGACGCCCAGTTTTTCGGAACCCAGCCACACCAGCGGGCGGATGTAGCCGCTTTTCAGGCCATTGGCGCGGATGACCTGCTTTTGCGCCTCATTGACCTGCTCCTCGGTGAAAGGCATTTGTATGCGCAGCACCTTGGCGCTGTTGAACAGCCGGCGGGTGTGCTCCGGCAGGCGGAAGATGGCCGTGCCGCTGGCGGTTTCATAGGCGCGCACGCCTTCAAACACGCCACAGCCATAGTGCAGGGTGTGGGTGAGCACGTGGACCTTGGCTTCACGCCAGTCCACCAGCTGGCCGTCCAGCCAGATCTTGCCGTCGTGGTCGTCCAGGGAAGGGACGGGTGTGCTCATGGGAGTGTCCTTTTTGCAGGTGTCGTAACAAAACTGCAAATTGTAGGCGCGCCCTGCGGCGGCAGGCCCCGCAAGGCAGGCAAAGGCGAGCCTCAAACCGCGCCGCAGAAAAAGCGCCATCCCGCGCGCTTTCCGGCCTTCAGGTTTTCTGCGCGCTGCTTTTCGCATCTTTTCTGAACCTGCACAGAGTCTGGCCGAGAGGAACGAAAGAGCGGATCGGGGTGGACTGCAAGGCCCAAGAGCGTCCAAAGCCGCGCCTTTCGCACTCGCAGGCACCCGCAGGCAGGCTTGACACAGGCTTTCAGGCGGCATGTTTGCCAGGGCCAGCGCGGCGCGGCGGCATGCCAGCATGGCTCCGGATAATTGCCCGCCACTTTTTCTCCACGCCCTTTCTACGGCCTCTCCCGCGTTTGCGGCCTGCCCTGATGCCCGCCTTCCCGCCTTTCTTGTTCCCCCGATCATGGGCCAGCCGCCTGCGCGCCCGTTTGCGCACCATGATGCAGCCCATGAGCCTGCGCATGCTGGCGCTGGGCTTTGCGGCCGGGCTGCCGCTGCTGCTGGTGATGGGCACGCTCTCGTTCCGCCTGCGCGAGGCGGGAGTGGACCGGGCCACCATCAGCTATCTGAGCTGGGTGGGGCTGGCCTACGGCTTCAAATGGGTGTGGGCGCCGCTGGTGGACCGCCTGCCCGTGCCGCTGCTCACGCGCCGTCTGGGGCAGCGGCGCGGCTGGCTGCTGCTGGGGCAGCTGGGCGTGATGGCGGGGCTGGCAGGCATGGCGCTGGCCCATCCGCAAAACGGCCTGCACATGGTGGCCTGGTGCGCGCTGGCGGTGGCTTGTGCTTCGGCCACGCAAGACATTGCGCTGGATGCCTGGCGCATCGAATCGGCCCCGGCGCAGCAGCAGCCGCTGCTGGCCGCCAGCTACCAGACAGGCTACCGCTTGGCCATGATCTGGGCGGGCGCCGGCGCGCTGTGGCTGGCGGGCGCGGCGCAAGACACGTCCGCGCTCGCTTCCGCCAGCGCCTCTGCCAACGCCTCCGCCAGCGGGTATGACAACGCGGGCTGGCGCCGCGCCTATCTGGTCATGGCCGCCTCCATGCTGGTGGGCGTGGGCACGCTGCTGCTCGCGCCCGAGCCGGCGGCCACCACGCAGCGCGGCATGGCCGATCGCGCCCAGTGGCTGCGCGCCGTGCGCCGTGTGGCCGCGCGAGGCGTGCCGCTGGCGGCGCTGGCGGCGGCTTCGCTGTGGGCGCTGCTGCTGGCCAGCCTGGCGGGCGCGGCCACAGGCGCGGGCTGGGTGGCGGCTGTGCAAGGCTGGGGGCAGGCGCAGGCAGCGGCGCTGCTGCCCTTGACGGGGACGGCCTGGGCCGCCCGGGCCTCTGTCTGGCCGCAAATGGCCGTGGCGGCTCTGGCGGCGGCCCTCACCTGGGCGGGCGCGAAGGGGCGCGGCCCGCGCTGGCGGCCCGCCGCGCGCAGCCGCGCGGCGCTGGCGCTGGCCTGGGGGCAGGCGAGCTTTGTGGCCCCGTTCGCCGATTTCTTTGGCCGCCACGGCCGGCAGGCGCTGCTGCTGCTGGCGCTCATCGGCACTTACCGCATCAGCGACACGGTGATGGGCATCATGGCCAATCCTTTTTACGTGGACATGGCCTACACCAAGGATGAAGTGGCCGCCGTCAGCAAGACCTGGGGGCTGGTGATGACGCTGCTGGGCGCTTTCGTGGGCGGCGGCCTGGCGCTGCGCTTTGGCGTGATGCGCATCCTCATGCTGGGGGCGCTGCTGTCGTCGCTGAGCAATCTGCTTTTCGCCTGGCTGGCAGGCTACGGCCACAGCGTGGCGGCGCTGGCGGCGGTGGTGTCGGCGGACAACCTGGCCTCGGGCCTGGCCTCGGCCGCCTTCGTGGGCTACCTGAGCAGCCTGACCAGCCTGGGCTACTCGGCCACGCAGTACGCGCTGTTTTCCTCGCTCATGCTGCTGGGGCCGAAGCTGCTGGCGGGTTTTTCGGGGCACTACGTCAATGCCTTTGGCTACGCGAACTTCTTCACCGCCACCGCCCTGCTGGGGCTGCCGGTGCTGGCGCTCGTCTGGCTGGCGCAGCGGGCGGAGAGTTCAAGGAAACAGGAGCAAATTCAGGCAGGCTGAAATGCCGTTTCGCGCAATTTCCACTAGGACCCCATGCTATGAATAGAGGAGCAAAAACATGCCGCTCTTTTCCTGCCCGCGCGCATCGCTTTGCGGCGCTCTGGCGGGCGGCTCTTGCAGCGCCGCTGCCTAGAATCTGCGCCCATGCATTTTTCTCCCGAACAAGCGCTGCGGCTGGCGCGCGAGACGCTGGACATTGAATCGGCGGCCATTCTCGGCCTCAAAAACCGCCTGACACCGCAAGGCTTTGCGCGCGCCGTGGAGCTGATGCTGGCCTGCCAGGGGCGCGTGGTGGTCATGGGCATGGGCAAAAGCGGGCACGTGGGGCGCAAGGTGGCCGCCACGCTCGCTTCCACCGGCACGCCCGCGCTGTTCGTGCACCCGGCCGAGGCCAGCCACGGCGATCTGGGGATGATTCAGCCGCAAGACGTGGCGCTGGCCATTTCCAACAGCGGCGAAAGCGCCGAGCTGAACGCCATCTTGCCGCTCATCAAGCGCATGGGCGCGCCGCTGGTGGCCATGACGGGCCAGCCGCATTCCACGCTGGCCGGCTGCGCCGATGTGCTGCTCGACAGCGGCGTGGCCCGGGAAGCCTGCCCGCTCAACCTGGCCCCCACCGCCAGCACCACGGCCCAGCTGGCGCTGGGCGACGCGCTGGCCGTGGCGCTGCTGGATGCGCGCGGCTTCAAGGCCGAAGACTTCGCCCGCTCGCACCCCGGCGGCGCGCTGGGCCGCAAGCTGCTCACGCGCGTGGCGGACGTGATGCGCCAAGGCAGCGAAGTGCCGTGCGTGCCGCCCGAAGCCTCTTTCAGCGAGCTGATGCGCGAAATCAGCGCCAAGGGCCTGGGCGCGGCCGCCATTGCCGACACGCAAGGCCGCGCCATCGGCATCTTCACCGACGGCGATTTGCGCCGCCTGATCGAAACCGGGCGCGACTTGCGCCCCTTGACCGCGCGCGACGTGATGCACGCCAGCCCGCGCCACATCGCCCCCGCCGCCCTGGCCGCCGAAGCGGCCAAGCTCATGGAGCGCCACCGCATCAGCGTGCTGCTGGTGCAGGGCGACGAAGGCCGGCTGCAAGGCGTGGTCAGCAGCCACGACCTGATGCGCGCCAAAGTCATCTGAACCCGCACTGAAAGCCCGCATGAACGCCACCGCCTTTCTGACCTGGCCTGCCGAAACCCTGCTGCCCGCGCAAGGCATGCGCGTGGCCATTTTTGACGTGGACGGCGTGCTCACCGACGGCGGCCTGTATCTGGACGCCGGCGGCGAGCCGCTCAAGCGCTTTCACTCGCTGGACGGGCACGGCATCCGCCTGCTGCAACAGGCGGGCATCGCGCCCGTGGTCATTTCAGGCCGCGACTCGCCCGCGCTGCGCGCGCGCCTGGCCAGCCTGGGCCTGACGCGCCAGCGCCTGGGCGCAGAAAACAAGCTGCCCGCCGCCCAGGCCCTGCTGGCCGAAATGGGCTGCGGCTGGCGCGAAGCCGCCGTGATCGGCGACGACTGGCCCGATTTGCCCCTGCTGACGCGCGCCGCCTTCGCTTGCGCCCCGCCGGGCGCCCACCCCGAAGTGCTGGCGCGCGCGCACTACGTCACCCGCGCGGCGGGCGGCGCAGGCGCGGCCCGCGAGTTTTGCGATTTGCTGCTCACGGCCAGCGGCCACTACCGCCGCCTGCTGCAAGCCCAGCTGGATGCAGGCGGCGCGGAAAGCATCAGCGCAGCCGCAAGCGGAACCGAAGCTGAAAGCGGCCGCCCCGCATGATCAACCGCGCCCGCCTGCTGCGCCGCAGCCGAGACCACTTCTTCGCCTGGCTGCCCGCCCTCATGATGGGCGTGTTCGCCCTGGGCACCTGGTGGCTGGTGCGCAGCGCCCCGCAAATCGTGCCGCCCGCCGCGCAGCAAGCGCCCGCTGACGAGCCGGACTACTTCATGCGCGACTTCACCGTGCAAACCTTCGCGCCCGACGGGCAGCTGCGCACCCGCATCACCGGCGCGCAAGGCCGGCACTACCCCGCCACGCAAACCCTGCACGTGCGCACCCCCCGCCTGCAAGCCTGGGGAGAGGGCGGCGAACTCGCCACCGCCACCGCCGAAAGCGCCACCGCCAAAGACGACGGCAGCGAAGTCGAACTCATCGGCCACGCCCGCGTGGAACGCCAGGCCGCGCCCGCCAGCCAGGGTGCGCCCGCCATCGTCTTTGAAGGCGAACGCCTGCTGGCCTTCATCAACGACGAGCGCGTCATCTCGCATGAGCCTGTGCAAATCACGCGCGGGCCTGACCGCTTCACGGGCGACGCCTTTGAATACGACCGCGCCAGCGGCATCGCGCAACTCAAAGGCCGCGTGCGCGGCGCCATCGCCCCGCGCCGCTGACCGGGCCTTTTCTCGCTCCTTAATCCATAGCGATAGGTCCTGGTGGATATTGCGCGGCGCGGCATCTGAATCCCTTCAGATTCGCTCCTGTTTTTGGTTTGATTTGCCCAGGCGTGCAGCCCAGCGGCTTCGCCACAAGGCTGTATCAGAGCCAGACCGCAATCTGGCCGTGGGAGGCAGAAGGCGAATTGGGATGGGCAGACTTTGAACAGGCTCTCGGCCCCGGGCGTTCAGAAACGCTGCGCCCACCACAGCCGCAGGCGCATGGTAAGCGTGGGCGTGTAGCCCATGCTGGCCGCGCGTATTTGGCCCTCCGGGTCAATGACGATGAACGCGGGCACGCCGCTGATGCCCCAGGCGCGGGCAATGGCGCCATCTTCGTCCACGATGGTTGGCCAGCCGCCCAGGCCACGGCGCGCCAGCGTGCGGGCCACGGCTTGCCCGTCGCCGGAGCGGGTGGCCACCGTCAGCACGGGCCAGTTTTGCATCAGGCTGGATACGTGGCCCTGTTCCAGCCGGCAAATGGAGCACCACTCGGCCCAGAAGTGCACCGCCACGGCCCGCCCCGGATGGGCGGCGCGCCACTGCGCCAGCGTGAGCGCGCGCCCGTCGGGCAGCGTGCCCGCCAGCGCGGGCGCCATGCCGTCAGGCACATGCCGCGTTTGCCACGCGCCCACGGCCAGCAGCGCGGCGGCGAAGACGGCCAGCGACACCAGACGCCGCCGCCACCCGCGTTTGAGCCACTGGCAAAAGCGGGCGGGCCAGCGCGGGCGGGCGGCGGCAGCTTGAGCGGAATCGGTCATCAAGGAGCAAGAAGAAAAGCCACGGCGAAAGTCATCGCGGCACGGCATGAACGAAGGGCAAAGCGAAGGCAAAGAGCAGGAGGGCGCAATTTCGCTCTTTTAACGATAGCATGATGTCCTAGTGGAGACTGCGCGAAGCGGCATTTTTACCCCCTTAAATTCGCTCCTGTTTCTGATGCCGCCTGGCCTGTGTCTGCGGGCCATGACGGGCTTGGAACAGGCTTTCAGGCCGGCTTGTGAATGACCACGGCGTCCTGGTAATGCCAGAACCACGTGGGCGCAAAGCGCAGCAGCGCCATGCCGGGCAGGCACTCGGCCACGCGGGCGCGCACGAAACCTTCGCTGGTGAAGGTGGTGCCGTAGTCTTGCGCGTCAATTGCGGTGGATTCGCTGGAGGGCGCGAAGAAAAAGCCTTCGGCATCCAGCGCGACCTGCTGGCGGCGCGCCGCTTCCGCGCCGTGGGTGGTGAGGATGAGCAGGCCGCCGGGCGCGACCAGCTCGCCCAGCTTCGTCAGCCAAGGCCCCCAGCTGGCGCGCGGCAAGTGGCTGAATAGCGAGAGCGCGAACACCACTTCGTGCCGCCCGCGCCAGGCCAGCGCTTGCGGCTCGCGCGTGGAGACAAAGCCTTGCACGCCCAGCACATCGCGCGCGAATTGCACGGCGTCGGGCACCACGTCGGACACGGTGACTTTGCCCGCGCCCAGCGCCCGGGCCAGATGCCGCGTGAAGCGCCCGTGGCCGCTGGCAAATTCCAGAAAGCTCGCCACGCGCAGCAGGGGCCGGTCCACGCTTTCGAGCAGCAGCATCAGCTCCGAGAGCGTGCGCCAGCCATCGGCCAGGTAGTCGCGCAGCGGGTTGATGGAGGTGGGGTGGCCGTCAAAGAAGCGGTAGATGTCGTCTTGCGGCGAAATCTCGCAGTTCACGCCCATCCATTCGGCAAACGCGCCCGGCAGGCCGTGGCGTTCGATCAGGTTGTGCGCGGCCAGCCGCGTGGCCTCATGCTTGCGCGCCTGCACCAGCGCTTGGGCGGCAGCGGCGCGGTCGCCCGTTTGCAAGGCGGCCTGGCCCTGGGCGAGCCAGTCGGCGGGGGAAGATGAAGTCATGGCTGTGTTCCTTGCGAAAGACGCCCGAAGGCGCACAAAAGGCGCTTCAAAACCTTGTTCAGCGTCTGGCCGTGAGAGAGCGCAGATTGGGCTGAACGGCAACCACCGGCGGGCCTGATGCCCCCTTGCTGCCTGGCGAGGATTGGCAACGCCGCAGACCGCCCGCGTTCGCGCTTTTTGCGCCCACGGACGGACGTTGAACAGGTTCTGAGAGGCACTTGAAAAACGCTCATTCCCAGCGGTGCGGCAGGCGAACCAGGCCGGGCATCAGCGTAGGGGTGACGAAGCGGAAATGCAAAAACTGGAACCACTGCTCGTACACCACCAGGCCGCTGGCGTCAAACAAAAAGGCGCTGACCACGTATTCGCCGCTGTGCAAGGGCAAGTCGGGGAAGGTGAGCACGCTGCGCCAGAGGCCATCGCCCAGCGGCTGCGGGGCTGCGCCTTCCTCATGCGTGGCCAGCGAGGTAATGCCCACGCCGCGCGACTGCTCGATCATGAAACCCACGTTGGGCCGCTCCTGGCCGTGGCCGCGCACGGTGATGGTGGCGACAAGATCGCGCCCTTGCAGCAGGGGCGGCTCACCCTCGCCCAAATTGGCAATGTCCACCGAGATGATGCGCGCCGATGCGTCTGGCTGCGGCGGCGGGTAGGGCGACGCGGGCGGCGCGCTGCCAGCGGAGGGGGCATCAGCCGCGTTGCCTTCAACCGCCTTCGCGGGCGCTTTTGCTGCCTCTGCTTCTTCAGGCGGGGCATTGCGCAGGCGCGTGTGCATCTCGTAAGCGCCCAGCACTGGCTCGGTCGGGCCGAATTCCTTCACCTGCCCGCCATCCAGCCACAAGGCCACGTCGCACAGCGTGCGGATGTGGTAGGGGCTGTGCGAGCAAAACAAAATGGTGCAGCCGTTTTTCTTGAAGGCCGTGATGCGCTCCACGCATTTCTTCTGGAAATGCTGGTCGCCCACGGCCAGCGCTTCGTCGATGATGAGCACATCCGGCTGCACCGCCGTGACCAGCGCGAAAGCCAGCCGCACCGCCATGCCGGAGGAATAAGTCTTGACGGGGCGCGACATGGCTTCGCCCAGGCCTGCAAAAGCAACGATTTCAGGCTCCAGCCGCGCCATTTCCTCGTGGCTGATGCCAATCATGCTGCCGCCGAAATACAGGTTGTCGCGCCCGCTGAAATCAGGGTGAAAACCCGCGCCTAGCTCCAGAATGGCCGTGATGCGCCCCTGGCGCTCAATCCGGCCCTGCGTGGGCTGCAAAGTGCCCGCCAGCAGCTTGAGCAGCGAACTTTTGCCCGCGCCGTTGTCGCCGATCACGCCTATGCACTGACCGCGCCGCAGCTCGAATGACACATCGCGCAAGGCCCAGTGGCTCCTGTGCTGCGCCCGCCCGGTCAGCAGCGCCTTCAGGCGCTGGCGCGGCGAATCGTACAAACGGTATTCCTTGCCAAGGCCGCAGGCGCGCAGCACCACGGCATCTGCCGCGCCAGCCCCGCCGTTCATTCTTGAGCCGCTCACAGCCAGTCCACCAGTTGATCGCGCACGCGGCGCAAGGCCGCATTCAGCAGCCAGGCCAGCACAGCCAGCCAGACCAGCACAGCCAGCCAGGCCTGAGCAGGCGGCCATTGCCCCTGCAACAGCACGGCCTGATAGGACAGCACCCAGGCCGTCATGGGATTGAGCCACAGCAGCGCGCGCCAGCGCTCAGGAAACATGCTCATGGGAAACAGCACAGGCGCAGCGAACACGCCAATGGAAAACAGAAAACCCGCCACCTGCGCCACATCGCGCAACGCTGCCGTGAGCACAGCCAGCAAATAGCCCAGCAGCCAGGCCAGCGCCGCCTGCGCCAGCACCAGCGGCAGCAGCGCCGCCACGGCCCACGCGCCGTGATGCATGGGCCAGTAGGCCAGCGCCAGCGCCAGCTGCAAAGGCGCGAAAACCAGAGCGCTGGCCAGCACGGCGCGGGCCGGAAACAGCGCGGGCGGCAAGGGGTTTTTCTGCAGCAGCCCGCCCGCTTCAACCAGGCTGTTCATGGCGCGTTGCGTGGCGTCGCTGAACGCCATCCAGGCCAGCATGCCCACGATGAGAAAAGAACCCAGCCTCGGCGCCGCCGCGCCGCCTTCGGCCTGCCCGGCGCGCAAGGCAAACACCACGTCAAACACCAGGTAATAAGCCGCAATGCCCAGCGCGGGCTGCGCCCAGGCCCACAGCAGCCCGCCCGCCGAACCGGCAAAGCGCGCCTTCAGCTCGCGCAGCGTCAGCTGCCCCAGCAGGCAGCGCAAGCGCAGCAGGGCGCGGGCATCAGATAGCAAGGCGGCAAGCACAAGATCCGCTTTTCCTGGCACTCTGACCGTCTACTCACTTGCGCTGGCGCATCTTCTGTGCAGCCTCGAGTTCCATCTTGGTTGCTTCTGAGAAGGGCTTGGCTGCTGCCGACTCTATGGCGGCAACATCAAACTCAATGCCTTCCTGTGCTTGTTGCCATATGGTGCGGCGAATCTGTTCCTTGCGTTCCTGCAGCAGTTTTTGGATCAGCGCATCACGTTCATCCTCAAACTTAGGCTTTCCAGGAATTGCACGTTCAAGTAATTCGATGAGGTGGTAGCCAAAGTGCGTCTTGACCGGTGCGGACAAATCACCAGGCTTTTTCAAGGCAAATGCAGCTTGCTCAAATTCAGGCACCATTTTTCCTCTAGCAAACGCAGCCAGCTCCCCGCCTTGCTCTGCGCTCTTTCGGTCGTCTGAATATTGCTTGGCCAAACTCGAAAAATCTTCTCCCGCCTTGGCTCTTGCCAACAGCTCGCTGGCCAATGCCAAAGCCTGCTCGTCAGTCCTTCCAGCTTCAGCGCCTGAACGAATCAGCAAATGCCGCACATGCACTTTGGGCTGCGCTTCGTGGTTTGCCGTTTCGTTTTCAAAAACTGTTCGAGCATAAGGTTCCAATTTATCCAGTGCTGGCGCCTTGATGTCGGCTTGATGAATCATCCAGCTATCACTCAGTGCCCGCTGGGCTGCCAGTTGTTCAACACGCTTAACAGCTGCCTGCTGGTCATAGCCTGCGGCCCTCGCTTGCGCTGCCAGGTTTTTTTGCGTGTAGGCCGCCAGAGCCAACTGCTGGACACCGCTGGCGCTAGCCAATACCTCTTGCTGCTGTTCGATAGGCAACACCACACTGGCCAAGGCCCGCACGTCGCCCAAGCTGATTTCTCCAGCTGGACCACGCAACACCACCACATTGTCAGCAACAGGCGGTGCAACATTGGCTTGCTGAGCATTCGCCGGGTTACCCAGGGCGCAAACAGCTACTGCACAAGCCAGTACCGCAACTTTGAAAACCGCCAATTGCGACGCTTCTGTTTTCTGCATCTTTCACTTCCCAAGCATTAATTTAGCGCAAGCAAGCAGGATTACGCACTTGTGCCATTAAAAACAAAAGGCGGAGAAACCCCCGCCTTTTGTTTTTAATGGCAATACAGGGAATCCCCGTATTGCCAAACCTCACCATTAGAAGCCGTAACGGTGGGCAATCGCGTCGCCAAAGTTGCCGTTCGTCAGACCGTTGGTGAACGAAGTAGCGGCATAGCCCACCACTGGCACGCCAGAGACAGCCGAGCTACCCGTAGGCGTATTCAGACCCAGAGATGCCCAACCAGCAGTCACGTAGTCAGAAGCGTTCTTGACATTGACGCGAGCATTGGTCAGCTGAGCATTCAGGACTTTGGACGTATCGCTATTGAAGGACAGGGTAGCGACCTCACCGCAAATCGGCGCACTGCCAGCCACCACCAGCGGAGAGAAGTCGCCCGACGTCACTGCCTGGAACTCTTCACGGTCGGTACCGGAGAAGGAACCTTTAGCGCACAGGAAGTCGCCCAAGGCCAATGTACCCACGGTGCGGGCACTCACACTAAGATTACCACCCGTACCAGCCTTGTAATGCCTGTTAGTAGCTGGCAGAGCCGCATTCACCGGCAGATTCGCGCCACCAGTGGAGTAGGCCATTGCCGTTTGGTAACGACGCGTTGGCTGCGAGAACACCCAGTCTGTTGCGAACGGCACAGAAGCCGTAGAAGGTGTAGCCACAAACTCGTTCATGATAGTCTTGGCGGCCAGCGATTGAGACAAATCATGTGCGCGAGCTTGCGGGCTGGTATCGGCCTGCGTGTAGGGTGTCGAAAGGTCCGGCAAATCGAGCCACAGCGGAGGAACCAAAGCCGCCACAGCAGCATCCGGCGCATAGGAAACACCCTCAAACTCTGTGTTGCGGGTTACGCCAGCTTCGCCGCCCACCAGCAAGGGGTCAGCCGTATTGTCTGCAGCAGCAGCCGATGCATCAGCACCCATTTGGGGAGCAAAGAACAGACGAGCGGCCGCGTTGACACCCGTGCCATCAACAGCGCGGACAGAAGCGTGACCACCACCATAAGAAGTGATATTCAGGTTGTTGAAAATGGACCAATTACCAAACAATCCCCCTGTTGGGCGCTCCAGCCCATGATCAGCCGCATCCGAATACGCCACGACATCCGTATTCATCAGCTTAGACAATTCAGAAGACGTGCAAGGCGCCACACCGTCCTTATGCTTAATCGCTTTGAACAGATCAGTTCCTGGCTTGATGTTGGCCATGTTCAGGTATTCAACATAGCCTTCGCGCGTATGCAGAGCCTGCGCATCAGCGCTCAGCTTCTGGTCCAGGCGACTGGTACGGAAATCCACGCCATCAGTGCCCAGTTGACGAGGCAGCACACAAGTAGAGTCAGGCGACAGAATGCGGGAAACGCCTGTGAGGCTCGGCTCAATAGAAGCGGTCCACACGTCACCAGGAGACATCAGGACAGTAAAGTCCAGAATATCGTCAGAGTTGGCGGCGCCACGGAAGCGCACTTTCACGGCCTTACCGTTAGTCGTATCCGTATTAACCAGGCTAATCAGCGTCACATTGCCATTAACGGTGCTGAAATAAGGGGTGAACAGAACGTGACCCACGCCACCCGACTGAACACCACCCATCACTGTAGCAGGAACACTAGCAACAGCATCATCTTGAACGATGATGGCGTGCGCGGAGGAAACAAAACCCAGACCACCAGCGAGAGTTGCGGCGGCACTCAGGGCCAAGAGGCTTTTCTTCATAGCTATGACTCCATAAAAAGGAAAGATTGCAACACCCAAGAGACGATCTTGGTAATGCACTACGAATCCTATCATAGGAGCTGGGACTGAAATCAAGCTTCTTTGCATTGTTTTCCGTCCAGCGTGATTTTTTTGCTACACCACCACAGCGAAGATCTGCACGAATGCGTCACAGCTTCTCATACAGCCACCACTGACCATCTTCGCGCACCCAGCGCTCATCCACATACGTATTGACTTCCGGAATCTTGGCTGCGAACAGGGGCACGCGCATCTTTGTAGTGATGCGCACCTTGACCTTGCAGACGCTTGGCTCGCAAGTGACCTCATGGATGATTGCGTTCGTCCACGCACCGGCGCTGCCAAAGCGTTTACCGTAGTCCTGCGGGGAGACAAGGTTGCGATAAGAAGGCATCAGATATTCCCACGCCTGCTGGTAATCCTTGGCAATGAGGTGCTTCCAACGCGCCTCTGCGCGCTGCGCCACCTGCTGTTCTGGTGTTTGCTGTGGGTTGCTGGCACAGGCTGTCAGCAGCATAGCAATGATCAGAAATCCTGTTTTCATAAATGACACTGTTCTCATGGACTCTCCAAAAATGCCTTATCAATGCAAGCGGAATAAAACTTCTACTGGTTAGCTATGTGTCCCGGCAAAGACAGGCCCTTCATGCGGTCGCGCAGTTCGCGGCTGACGGCGCGGGCGTCTTCGTCGGAGCGCAGCACGCGGGGGGTGATGATGACGAGCAGCTCGGTGCGCTCGTCTTCCCGGGACTGGTTGCCGAACAGGCCGCCCAGCAGCGGGATGGATGACAGCACGGGCAGGCCAGCGGAACCTTGGGTGTGCTTGCTTTTGATCAAGCCGCCGAGCACGATGGTTTCGCCCGAACGCACGGCGACCTTGGAGGCAATCTGGCGCTGAAGGAAGCTGCGCTGACCGGTAATTTTGTCTTGCTCGCCCACGTTGGTGACAGTCTGGTCGATTTCGAGCGTAACAAGGTCACCCGCATTGACGGACGGGGTGACGTTGAGCATGACGCCCGTGTCTTTGTACTGGATGTTGTTGGTGGTGGCGATGGTGCCGCTGCTGCTGATGGTGGTGCCGGTGTTGACAGGCTGCTGGTCGCCCACGGTGATGGCGGCGGTGTGGTTGTCAAGCACCATGAGCGAGGGGCTGGAGATGACCTTCAGAAGCGATTTGGAAGCCAGAGTGTTGAGCACGGCGGTGAGGTTGCCGATGGAGCTGGTGAGCGTGTAGCTGAAACCCTGGGCCGCGTTGGTGATCGTGCCGCCACGGCTTGCGCCTGCGACGGTGGTTGAGTTGCTGTTGTTGTTGAGCACGCCCAGGCCGGTGCGGCCCGTGCCGAAGTCGCCGCTGTTCTTGAAGGCCCATTGCAGGCCGTATTGCAGGCCGTCGCGCAAGCTGACTTCGATGATGCTGGCTTCGATGAGAACTTGCGCGCGCTGAATGTCCAGCCGCTTGAGGGTGGTTTCAATGCGCGTGAATTCAGCGGGCGGCGCGTAGATGAGCAAAGTGTTGTTGATGCGGTCGGCCATGACGCGCACGTCTGGCCCCAGATTGACAGTAACGCTGGCGGCACCCTGGTCGCCGCCTTGCTGGCCGCTCATGCGGTTGCTGCCGAAGGCGCTTCCTGCGGCGCCGGAGGCGTTGCGAAGCGTGCTGGCTGAATTGCCGAAGGCATTGCCGCTGAAAGCATTGCCGCCCAAGGAGCTGCCAGACGCGCCGCCGCCCAGCGAGCCGCCCACGGCGCTGCCGCCTGACGCGTTGCCGAACGTGTTGCCGAATGCGCCGCCGAATGTGCTGCGGGCGCTGCTGCCGGAGACGCTGCCCAGGCCGGGGGCCACGCCGGTGGCGCCCGTGGCGCCTTGCACGGTGGCGGCGCTGCCGCCGTAGATGCCGTTGAGCAGTTCGGCCAGGTGGTCAGCGGAGCCGTTTCTGACCTTGTAGACAAAGAGTTGCGGTTCGGCGCTGCCCGCGTTGGGGCGGTCGAACTTGCTGATCCAGTGCTGGACTTCGTCCAGGTACGCGGCACGGGGGGTGATGACAAGCACGGCGTTGATGCTTTCCAGCGGCAGGATGCGCAACGCGCCAAAGAGCGGGTTGCTTTCGCCCAGGGCGCTGGCTCCGGCCCCGGCTGCGGCTGGCGCGGCGGCTTTTCCGGCGGCTGGCGCGGCGGCAGGCAGGGCTGCGCCAGCGCTGGCCGCGCCTGTAGCGCCGGAGAGCACGGCCAAGGCGTTTTGCACCTCCGCAGGCGAGGTGTATTGCAGGGGGAAGACGCCTACCGACATACCGCGCAGCAGGTTCACGTCAAAGGTTTTGACGACATCCATCCAGCCTTCCGCTTCGGTGCGGGTGCCGCGCATGATGATGATGTTGCGCAGCGTGTCCACCCGCACGATGGCTTCGGGCGGCACCATGGCGCGCAGGATGTTGGCCATTTCGCCCGCGCCCAGGTATTGCAGCGGGATGATGATGGCGCCGTAGCCGGGAGGCATGGGGCCGTCGTCGGCAATGCGGGGAGCGGCCACGATGTCTTTCAGGGCGGCAGGCGCGCCCACGTGGTAGGTGCCGCTGGAGTCGCGCGCCATGACGATGCCGTTGAGCTGCAAGGCGCTTTCGAGCAGGTTCATGGCCCTGTCGGCGCTGACTTCGCCGCGCGTGACGAGGGTGACGCGGCCGTTGAGCGGGGGGTGAATGACGTAATCCACCTTGAGCAGGTCGCGCAGCATGACGTGCACGACTTCGCCCACGGGCGCATCTTCAAACTTGAAGGCGCTCACAGGGCCGGAAACGCGGGCGGCGTGCTTCGGCGGGCGGACGACTTCGTCGGTGCCGCGCATGATGACGGGCTTGCGCTCCTCGCTGGCTTCATCGCTGGAGGCGGCCTGCGCGGCGGGCGCGCTGGCGGGCTTGGGCGCGGCGGCGGCTTGCTCTTCCACGGTTTCCAGGGCGGCAGGAGCCTGCGGCGCGATGGGCGCATGGCTGTTGCAGCCTGCGGCAAGCAGCCCCAGGGCGATCAGGGAAAGAGCGGTGCGGGGCGTGAGGTGATGCGGCATAGGAAACACGGTTCGTGGCGCGGATTGAAATCGCGGTCGCAACTCAAAACTGCGGTCTAAAAGAAGAAGGCGGCGGCATGCCCTGGGCCGGACGGCCCTGCGGCGGGCGGACGGGCATGCCAGCGGGCAGAGGCGGCGCGTCAGCGGCTCCGGCGGGCGAAGCTGGCGCAGTGTGAACGTATGGAAGTTCAATCACATGGCGCTCGCCGCCTTTGCTGAAAGTGATGCTGCGGCCTTTGACTGCCGCCAGCTCCCATTCGCCGATGCGGTCGCCCACGCGCAGGGCGCGGGGCTGCTCCTCCACCTCGGCCATCACGGTGGTAAGCGCCGGGCCGGTGACGATGCCGTAAAAGCGCACCTTGTCCAGCGCCACGGCGGGCTTGGCCTGGCTTGGCGCGGCGGCCACGGGCGGCGGGCGGCGGCTGCTGTGAAAGGGGGGGCGCTCCAGCAGCACGGCAGGCGCGGCGCGGGCAGGCGCCTCCAGCGGCGGCGCGGCGGCCAGCAGGCCGTCGAACTGCGGGGGCTGCGCCGGGGGCGGCTGCCAGGCGCGCGCGCCAGCGCCCAGCCAGAGCCAGGCGAGCGCCGCCAGCAGCGCGGCGCATGCGCACAGCATGGCAGCAACAAAGGGAAAGGGGCGGGACGGGCGAAGCATGTGCAATGGCGCAGGAAATGATGCTGAAGTGGCGCGAAAAAGGCGCGCTTACGGACGCTCCTGCAAGACAAAGAGGTTGAGCATGACGGCCACCGTCTGCGGCCCTTCGGGCATGTGGCCCGCCAGGCTGTTGATCTGCACGCTTTCGGCATAGACGGCCGGGCGCAGGGCGGCGATGGATTGCAGCAGCTTCGCCATGGACGCCCATTCGCCTTCCAGGCGCAGGTTCAGCCCCACGCGGTAGAAGCCTTCTTTTTCCTGCGCGGCCAGCGCCTGGCTGCTGGTCACGCTCAAGCCGGCGGCGGCGGCCAGCTCGCGCACGCGCTGCAAGGCGCCGTTGCCAGCGTAGGAGGGGTCGTCTCCCGCCGGATAGGCGTATTGCGCCATGCGCTCACGCAGCTGCTGCGCCAGCTCGTCCAGCTGCGGCGCGCTGGCTTGCAGGCCCGCCAGGCGGGCGTAGCGCGGCTCGATTTCGGCCAGGCGCAAGGCAGCCCAGCGGTGCTTGTCATACACCTTGAACGCGCCCAGCGCCAGGCAGGCCAGCAGCGCGGCGGCCAGCAGGGCCAGCCAGATGCGCTCGGGGTTGCGGACGGCGTTCATGGCGCGGCCTCCCCGCCTGCGGGCGAGAGGCGTTGCAAAGCAGGGGCGAACTCCACTTCAATGGTGAAGCTTTCCTGCTTGGCGTTGGCGTTGCGGATGGCGGGCGATGACAGGCGGGCGCTGTGGATGCCGTCTTGCCGGCTGAGGCGCTGCACGAGGGCGGCGGCATCTTCGGCAAAGCCGCTGATGAACACTTTTTCGCCCTCGGTGCGCAAGTTGCTGATCCAGGCGCTGGAGGGCATGGCCTCGGCCAGCAGGGCCAGCGCGGGCACGAGGCGCAGCTGGGGGCCTGTGGCTTGCTGCAGCTGGGCCAGCCGGTCGGCCTGCTGTTGCAGGGCTTCGCGCGCGGCCATCTGGGGGGCGGCCTGGGCGCTCATGGCGGCATAGGCGCTTTGCGCCGCAATGGCGCGCTGGCGCAGTTGCAGCGTGGGCGTGACGGCCAGCGCCAGCAGCAGCAGCAACGCCAGGGCCAGCAGCGCCAGCCGCAGGCGGCGGCCCCGGGCGGTCAGGGCCTTCCGCACGCGCGCGCCATCAGACGGCATGCAAATGGGGCGCTGCGCACCACCCGCCGCGCTGACCGCGTGGCCGCCGGCGGGCAGCACCCACACTTCGGGGCGGCTCACACGGGCGTGTTGCAGCAGCAGCGCGTCCAGGCGCTGGCGCGAAGTCAGCGCCAAATCAACGCGGACGCGGCCATCGCCCAGAGGCGCGCTGCGGTAGCCCGCCACGGTCTGCTCGGGCTTGAAGGGGGTGATGGCCTGCACTTCCAGCTGCACGGCTTCGGCCAGATCGGCCTGCGGCAGGGCGGGCAGGGTGAGGGTGCGCTCCAGCGCCTCTTCTCGCGGCAGTTCGATGGCTTCGGCCTGCGGCGCGCCCGCGCTGGCGGGCAGCGGCTCGGCCTCGCCGTTTTTGACGCTCCAGAGCGTGCGCTGGCCGCTGGCCTGGTGCAATCGCACGCGCACGGCGGGCGTGAGCGCGCCCAGCGCCGGGTGCGCCAGCAGCAGCGCAGCGGCAGACTGCCACTGACGCAGCCACTGGCCAAGGTCAATGCCGAACAGGCGCGGATCGCTGGAAGGTGCCAATGCCATGTGAAAGGGAAGAGGGAGCGGAGCGAACGGAAGCTAGCTTCCTGCGGGCAAAACCTGCCCCTGCGTCCGCAAGGTGCGCCAGGGCGCAATGGAAGATGAATAAGCAGATAGCGTTACGTCGTGCGCGAGGCTGAATATTCTGCCCGCATCCAGCGGCACGCGGGCTGTGACTCTGAAAAATTGTGAAAAGCCCGCGCCGGTGAGCGCCGGGTCCAGCCCCGTGGTGTCCACGCCCGCCTCGCCTGCGTCGCGGCGGCTGGCAATGCGCTGGGCCACGGCGGCGTTGCCGCGCGCCAGCACGAGCAGCACCGGCAGGGGCGCGGCCAGCGGGTTCACGTTGGTGTGCTGGTAGGTGTCTGCCGTGACCAGCGGGCGGATGCGGCTGTAGGTGGCGTAATCCATGCCGGGCACGAGCAGCAGGTCATCCGCCGATTCGAACTGGCGGCGGGGCACGCGCCGTGTGGCGTCGCCCGTGCCGCCGGCGCGCCAGGTGTCGATGGCGTGCGCCAGCTGGTCGGCCTGCTTTTCGGGCACGCCGCCAGCCACTTGCAGCAGGGCCGAGAGCAGGGGCGGCTGGGCGGCGTTCAGCGAAATCAGGCCGCTCAGGGGCTGCACCAGCACTTGCATCTCCACGCCGCCGTAGTTCACGCGCGTGGCGGCCATGCCTTCCGGCCGCGCACTTTCGGCCTTGAGCTGCTGCAAGGCCAGCGCGATGGCGCCTTCGGCCAGCGCCTGCGCGGCCACTTGCTCCGAAACGGCCTGCGCGGCCCTGACTTGCCCGCGCACCGTCTGGCTCATGCCCACCACCAGCAGGCTGAGCGCGGCCACGATCCACAGCACCATGATCAGGGCCAGGCCCTTGTTCCGGCCGCTTTTGGCGCTACCAGATCCATAGCATGAGGTCCTAGTGCAGAAAGCGCAAAAGCCGCTTTTACCCCCCCTGAATTTGCTCCTGTTCCTGATATGAAAAAGCCCGCCCGCCGCCGCTGCGGCCCGGCCTGCGCCTGTCTGGATCTTCATGGCCCGAACCCCTCGCTGCGCGCGTCGGTATCCGAGGCCAGCGGCGCGCGCATGGGCACGATGAGCAGCGGCCAGGGCGGCTGCGGCCCGCGAATGTCAAGCGCCACGGCGGACGGAATGCGCGCGCGCCGTCCGGCGGCGGCCCAGTCGCCCACCCATTCGCCGCTCAAGGGGTGCCGGTAGCGGATGGACAGGCCCGTGACCGGCTGCGCCAGCGCCTGCCACGGCGCGCGCGCCCAGTCAATGCCGCCCGGCTCATCGCTCCACGGGGCGTAGCGCAGCACCAGGCGGCCCTGCCCGTTCACATCGCGCTCCAGCGCCAGGCGCATGAAGTGCCGCCCGCCCAGGCCGTAGCGCGCGGGCATCACGCCCACCCATTCCACGGCTTGCTCCTGTCCGCTGAAAAAGGGCCGCAACCGCTCGTTGCCCTGCCGCACGGGGCGCAGCGAGGCTTGCGAGAGCGCCTCCTGCAAAAAGCGCGCGGCCAGGCGCAAGTCTTCGGCGGACTGCACGCGCGCGTCCACCCGCTCTTCGGTTTGCGCGGCGGAGTACAGGGTCGAACCCAGCGCCAGCATCAGCAGCGAAAGCAGCGCCATGGCGATGAGCACTTCCATCAGGGTAAAGCCGCGCTGGCGCGTCATCGCATCAGCCCTCCGGGTTGCGGGCGCTGCTCGGGGCGCAAGGTTTGCAGCGTCATCTCGCGCGGCGGGTCGTCGCCCCAGCGCACGGTAATGCGCAGCTCGTGCAGCAGCGGCGCGGCAGGGTTGGCCGACGAGACGGGCGTAGCAAAGGGCGCGCTGCGCAATTGCCAGGCCATGCCTGCCGATTCGCCCCCTTCGGCCAGCCCTTGCGCGGGCACCGTCTCGTGCAGCGCCAGCAGCGACTCGGCCAGCAGCGCCGCCCGCTCGCGCGCCGTCACATCCGCCGTTTGCCGCGCGCTGCTGCCCATCGCCTGATAAAGCAGCCCGATGGACAGCGACATGATGGCAAAGGCCACCAGCACTTCCAGCAGCGAAAAGCCGCCTTGCAGGGCGGCATTCAGGGCGATATTCCGCTCCTTGTTCAATAGCAGGGAGTCCCCGTATTCATTGCGGCAAACGCCTTTTTCGGGGCGCTTGACTTGCTCCTTCTTTTGAGGCGCAGCGGCGGCGTTCATGGCGTCGCTCCCGCCGCCTCGCCGCTGGCTGGCTCCTGCTCCACGCGGCCAGAAAACCAGTCCACCCGCAGGCGCACACCGCTGCCGGAGGGGCGGATGAGATCCACGCTGCCGCCCGTGGCGCCGCCGCGCGGCAGAAAGCGGATGCCCATTTCCTGCCCGTCAGCGCTTGTTTCCTGCCGCGCCGCCACGGCGCGCAGTTGCAGCGAATCGGGCACGGCGTGGCGCTCGCCGCCTTCCATGCCGTAAGTGCGCTCGCGCAGGTTCACCGTAAAGCGCGCCTCCACGCCTTCGCTTTGCGCCCGCTGGCGCGCCGCGCGCATTTCAGTGACGATGCCGCGCACCGCGCTGCGGTATTGCGCCGTCTCGTACATGCGCCCCAGCGAAGCGGGCGCCAGCGCCATCACCAGCGCCAAAATGGCAAACACCACCATCAGCTCCACCAGGGTGAAGCCGTTGAAGCGGTGTGGCGCGCGCGGGGCGAAGCGAAGCGAGGGCATGCGGAAAGCGGCGGACTGAAGCCATTTACTCCTGGACAAGGAGCAAATCCAGCCCCCGCAAAAAGCGTTTGGCGCAATCAGAACGGGGACTTCTTGCTATTGGAAAAGAAGCAAATAAAGAAGGAAAGAGAGCTGGCGCGCGGCGGGCCGGACTGCGGCCCGCCCGTTCAGCGGCCATTGCTCACGTCGGCGTTTTCGCCTTCGCCGCCGGGCGCGTTGTCTGCGCCGTAGGAGGCGATTTCAAGGCCGCCGCCGGGGCCGGGGTTGGCGTAGCGGTAGGGGTTGCCCCAGGGGTCGGTGGGCACGCCGCCTTTCATGTAGGGGCCGTTCCAGCCGCTGACGGAGCCGGGTTTCTTGTCCAGCGCAGCCAGGCCTTCTGCCGTGGTGGGGTAGCGGCCCGTGTCGAGCTTGTAGATGTCCAGCGACTTGGCGATTTCCTCGATTTGAAGCTTGGCGGTTTTGGTTTTGGCGCCGCCAAAGCGCTCCATGACTGCCGGGCCGACCAGCCCGGCCAGCAGGGCCAGGATGGCGATGACCACCAGCAGCTCAATGAGCGTGAAGCCCGCCTGGGCATGCGCGCGGGCGCGGGCGGGCGTGGGTTGCAGGCGCATGAAACGCATGGGTTTTCCTTTCTGTAGAGGGGTTTACTTCACCAGGTCATTGACGGAGATGATGCCCAGCAGGATGGAGACGATGATGGCCGCAATCAAGAGACCCAGCACGAGAATGAGGGCGGGTTCGAGCAGCGTCAGCCCGCGCTTGATGCCGGTTTCCACGTCGCGGTCAAGAATGGCCGCCAGCTCGTTCATCATGGCGCCGACGCGGCCTGTTTCTTCGCCCACGCGCACCAGGTTGATGGCCAGCGGCTCGAAAACGCCGGTGGCGCGCATGGCAGGCACGATGCGCGAGCCTTCCTTGACGAGCGGGGCCATTTTGGCCAGCGCCTGCCGCAGGGCCTGATGGGTGACGGTTTCTACCGAGATGTGCAGCGCCGCCAGCAGCGGCACGCCGTTGTCCAGCAGCGTGCCCAGCGAGCGGGCAAAGAGCGTGAGCTGGTATTTGCGCACGATGGGGCCCAGCACCGGCAGCGCAATCAGGCGCGCCTGCCACCACTGCCGCCCCGCCGGCGTGCGCAGCCAGCGCCAGGCCAGCCAGCCCAGCGCCGCCGCGCCCAGCCCCAGCGCCAGCCCGTAGTGGCGAAAGCCCTGCCCCAGCAGCATGACCACGCGCGTGGGCATGGGCAGCGCGTCGCCCATGCCTTTGAACAGCTTTTCAAACTGCGGCACCACAAAGCCCAGCATGCCCACCAGCGACAGCACGGCCACGCCCAGCAAGATGGCCGGATAGAGCGTGGCCGACACCACGCTTTCGCGCAGCGCGCGCAGGCGCTGCATGTGCCCGGCCAGGCGGTCAAGCACCTGCGGCATCTGGCCGCTGACTTCGCCCGAGCGGATCATGTTGATGTAGAAGTCGCCAAAGTGCGCCTGGTGCGCGGCCAGCGCGCGGCTGAAGGGCGCGCCGCCTTTCACGTCTTCCAGCACTTTTTCCAGCATGGCGCGCACGCTGGGCTTGTGGCTCATGTCGATGAGCACGCGCAGCGCGGCATCGAGCGCCAGCCCGGCGCGCAGCATGATGGCCAGCTCGCTGGTGAGCGAGAGCACGTCGGCAGGCTTGACGGGGCCGCGCGCGGCGCGCGGGCGCGGGCCGGCCAGCGCCGCGCCTTCGGCCTGGCCGGCTGGCTGCACGCGTATGGGCGTCAGCCCCCGCTCGCGCAGCTGGCGCAGCACATCGGCTTCAGCGGCGGCTTCGGTGCGGCCTTCGGCGGCCTGGCCGTCGGCATGGGCGGCGCGCCAGAGAAATTCAGGCATCTGCGCCTTCCTGGCTGTCTTGCGTGACGCGCAGCACTTCATCCAGGCTGGTCAGGCCGGCGGCCACTTTGCGCAGGCCGTCGTCATAGAGCGTGTGCATGCCGCGCTGCACGGCCAGATGCTGAAGGCTGGCGGCGTCCTGGCCTTGCAAGATGGCGGCGCGCAGCGCGTCATCCACCACCATCAGCTCGTGTATGCCCGTGCGGCCCTTGTAACCCGTGCCCCGGCAGCGCTCGCAGCCCACGGCCTTGTAAATGGGCGCGCCCTCGGGCAGAAAGCGCCCCAGCCCGGAGCTTTGCAGCAGCGCGGGCGCGGGCTGCAAGGCCGCCTTGCAGTGCCCGCACAGGCGCCGCACCAGGCGCTGGGCCAGCACGCCATTGACGGTGGAAGTGATCAGGTAGCGCTCCACGCCCATGTCCTGCATGCGCACCACGGCGCTGGCGGCGGTGTTGGTGTGCAGGGTGGAAAGCACCAGGTGGCCGGTGAGCGAGGACTGCACGGCAATCTGCGCCGTCTCGCCATCGCGCATTTCGCCAATCATGATGATGTCGGGGTCTTGCCGCAGGATGGAGCGCAGCGCGCTGGCGAAGGTGAGGTTGATTTGCGCGTGCACCTGAATCTGGTTGATGCCCTCCAGCTGGTACTCCACGGGGTCTTCCACGGTGATGATTTTTTGCGTGGCCGCGTCCAGCTTGGCCAGCGCCGCGTAGAGCGTGGTCGTCTTGCCCGAACCCGTGGGGCCGGTCACCAGCAAAATGCCGTGCGGGCGGGCGATGAGCTGGTTGAAGCGCTCCAGCGTGTCTTTTTCAAAGCCCATGTCTTCCAGGCTGAAGCGCACGCTGGCGCGGTCGAGCACGCGCATCACCACGCTTTCGCCATACACCGTGGGCACGGTGGACACGCGCAAGTCCAGCTCGCGGCCCTTCACGCGCGTTTTGATGCGCCCGTCTTGCGGCAGGCGGCGCTCGGCAATGTCCAGATGCGCCAGCAGCTTCACGCGCGAACTCACCGCCGCGCCCTGCTGCGGCGGCACGATTTCGCCGGGCAGCAGCACGCCGTCCACGCGGTAGCGCACGTGCAGGCCGTCGTCAAACGGCTCCAGGTGAATGTCAGAGGCGCGCAGCTCGATCACGCGGCCAATGATGTTGTTCACCAGGCGGATGACGGGCGCTTCACTGGCCAGATCGCGCAGGTGCTCCACGAAATCACCCGCCTCGCCCTCGCCCAGAGGGCCAAAGCCCGATTCCAGCCCCTCGGCCTCGGCGGAAGGCTCCTCGAACAGGCGCTCCAGCGCCTTGTCGATCTCGGCGGCCAGCCCCACGGCGGGCAGCACCTCCAGCCCCGTGCTCAGGCGCAGCGCCTTGCACACAAAGGCGTCTTGCGGCGCGGCCATCGCCACGTGCAGCCGCCCCGCGTCGTCCTGCGCGAGCGGCAGCACGTGATGCGCGCGCAAAAAGCCCGGCAGCAGCCCTTGCGGCTCCGGCGGCACGGCCGGAAAGGCATCGCCCGTCACGAAAGGCACGCCCAGATGATCGGCCAGCGCGCGCGCGGCATCTACATCAGACACCAGCCCCAGGCTCACCAGCACGCGGTCGAGCGAGCCGCCCATCTCCCGCTGCGCCGCCAGCGCCCGCTCCAGATCGCGCGCGCCCAGCTTGCCCTCGCGCACCAGCCGCTCGCCGTAGCGCGGCCAGTCATCAGCGGCAAAAAGAGGGGCGGCAACAGGGCGTGAAGACATGAACGGGCAGGCTGGGTGGGCAAAAACGGGGCGCAATGCTAGCGCACGCCCAGCGCACACGGAATGGGCGCGGCCCGCCGGGAAACCGCTTGCCCGCCGCTTTCCCCCTGACGGCATTGCTGAACGGTACGCCCGCCCCCTCGCCGCTCGCGTTGCAGCGCCAAGGCGCACGGGCTTTGTCTGCCAGGAAATATCAAAACAAGAGCAAATCAAGGGGGTCAGAAATGCCGGCCTGCGCAAATTGCACTAGGACGTCACGCTACATATAAAGGAGCAAATCAAGTGGCGGGCGAATGGGCGTATTCCGCCCATCCCGCCACGCGGCGCCGGCTTCGAGGCGGCCCGGGCTGCCGCTGCCAGCGCGGCAGAAGATGCCTGCGCCGGCAGAGTCATTCGCCCGCTTTCGCAGGCTCGCGCAGCTCGCGGCGCAGCACTTTGCCGACGGGCGATTTGGGCAGGCTGGCGCGAAATTCGATGCGCGAGGGGCGCTTGTAGCCCGTCAGACAGCGGCGGGCGTGCTGGCGCAGCGCTTCTTCGGTGAGACTCTCGTCCTTGCGCACGACAACGAGTTTGACGGCTTCGCCCGTTTTGTCGTCGGGCACGCCCACCACGGCCGCTTCCAGCACGCCGGGCACGGCGGCCATCACGTCTTCCACTTCATTGGGATAGACGTTGAAGCCGCTGACCAAAATCATGTCTTTCTTGCGGTCCACGATGCGGATGTAGCCTTTTTCGTCCATCACGCCGATGTCGCCCGTTTTGAAATAGCCGTCGGCGGTCATGGCCAGCGCGGTTTCATCGGGGCGCTGCCAGTAGCCGGCCATGACCTGCGGGCCTTTGATGGCGATTTCGCCGCTTTGGCCCTGGGGCACTTCGCGGCCCTCGTCATCGAGCAGGCGCACGTCGGTATTGGGCAGGGGCAGGCCGATGGCGCCGCTGTATTCGCGCAAGGTGACGGGGTTGCAGCAGGCAATCGGCGCGGTTTCAGACAAGCCGTAGCCCTCGCAAATGGGCGTGCCCGTGCGCTGAAGCCACTGCTGGGCCACGGCGCTTTGCACCGAAGAGCCGCCGCCCACGGCCACTTTCAAATGGCTCCAGTCCACCTTGTCAAAGTCCGGGTGATGCAGCATGCCGTTGAACAGCGTATTGACCGCCGGGAGCTGGTGAAACTTGTGGCGGGCCAGCTCGCGCAGCGTGGCCTTCATGTCGCGCGGGTTGGGAATGAGCACCGTCTTGCCGCCAATGCGCAGCGTCAGGATCAGGCTGGCCGTGAAGGCGAAGATGTGATAGAGCGGCAGGGCGCAGATGCCGATGATTTGCTGGCCTTCAGGCACGTTTTTGAGCACGGGCTGGTACCACGCCTGCGCTTGCAGGGCATTGGCCACCAGGTTGCGGTGCAGCAGCATCGCGCCCTTGGGCACGCCCGTGGTGCCGCCGGTGTATTGCAAAACGGCAATGTCATCGGGCAGCACGGGCGGGGCCTGAAAAGGCAGTCTGCGCCCCTTGGCGATGGCCTTGGCGTAGCGCACCGCGCCCGGCAGGCGAAAAGCCGGAACGGCCTTGCGCACGTGGCGCAGCACAAAGTCCACCACCGCGCCGCGCACCCAGCCCAGGCGCTCGCCCACGCTGGCGAGGATGACGTTTTGCACCTGGGTCTGCGGCAGGCAGGCTTGCACCGTGTCGGCAAAGTTTTCCATCACCACCAGCGCCCGGGCGCCCGAGTCATTGAGCTGGTGCTCCAGCTCGCGCGGGGTGTAGAGCGGATTGACATTCACCACCACCATGCCCGCGCGCAGCACGGCGGCCACCGTTTCGGCGTACTGGGGCACGTTGGGCATCATCACCGCCACGCGGTCGCCCTTTTTCAGCCCGCGCGATTGCAAAAAGGCCGCCAGCGCGCGGCTTTGGCGCTCCAGCTCGGCGTAGCTGTATTCGCGGCCCATGTAGCTCAAGGCCGCCCGGCTGGCGAACTGGCTGAAACTGGCCTCAAGCAGCGCGGCCAGCGTGGGAAAGGCGGCCACGTCAATGCTGGCGGGCACGCCTTCAGGGTATTGACCAAGCCAGGGGCATTGCGAAGCGGGGTTCATATCAGGGTTCCTCTTTGTCTGTCAAAACGCGGCGGATTGTGGACAGGCTACAAGAAAAAGTATTCTTTTCCCTTCGAGTGAACCCATATTTGAACCAAAAGTATCGTTAAATGATTCTCTGCTGGCGCCGGCAGCCCCCTATGCGCCGGACAAGCGATCTCAGACGATAGGCTCGCGCGGCAGGCTTGAACGCTCTTTTCACGAGGGTAAAAGCCACGCGGGCTTGCAAGCTGGCAGAACCCGCTCGCGGCCTGGCGGCGAAGGGCGAACGGCGCAGCTCTCGGACAAAGCACAGGAGAGAGAAAGCTAGCGAAGCCACTCCGAATTGCTCCGTGCCTCGAATCCCTAGGAAAAATGCGATCCCTCTGCGACAAGAAACAGGGATTTATTCAAACGGATATTGAGCGCCGGCTCCACTTGTCCAGACCGCCTGCTGACCATGGCAACAGCCCACCGCAAGACTGGATGCGTTTGCCTCTGGACATTTGCTCCATCAAGCCGACGGAGCCTGTTTGGAATCCACTGCGACTGCACGAGCGCATGAAGACAACTTCAGATGGTGTGCAGTCCACCTTGAACAGGTGGTGAATGGCTTTCTGGAAAAGCGAAAGCCCCGTATACGGGGCTTTCCATTTGGTGCATCTAAAGCTTGTTAGCGGTAGAGCGCATTTCCCAGTGATCAGGGCTTCGAAGAGTATAGCAACTTGTTGCAAATAAAAGCGCAGGGTTTTCACCGATGCACACGCGCTCGTTAGCGTGTACCAATTGATTTACTTGAAACAAATTGCACTAAAAGGAAAACGAATGCCGAAACAAAAGTCTACTCGTTACCGCTTGGCGCTGGATTTGGGATCCACTTCGCTGGGCTGGGCCGTGTTGCGGCTCAATGAGCAGCATGAGCCCAACGCCATCATCCGCGCGGGGGTGCGCATCTTCAGCAACGGGCGCAATCCGAAAGACGGCTCCTCTCTGGCCGTGACGCGCCGCGCTGCTCGCGCCATGCGCCGCCGCCGTGACCGACTGCTCAAGCGCAAGGCGCGCATGATGAACAAGCTGGTGGAGTATGGTTTTTTTCCGGCCGATGTGGCTGAACGCAAAAAGCTGGAACGCATAAATCCCTACGAGCTTCGCGCCAAAGGACTGGATGCGCCGCTAACGCCGGGTGAATTTGCTCGGGCACTCTTTCACATCAATCAGCGGCGCGGTTTCAAGAGCAACCGCAAGACGGACAAGAAGGAAAACGACAGCGGGGCGCTGAAGGCTGCCATTAGCCACCTGCGCCAGCAGTTGCATGAAAGAAAGGCGCGCACGGTGGGCGAATGGCTGTGGTTGCGCCTGCAAGCAGGCCTGGGCACGCGCGCCCGCTACCGCGAAAGCCGAGTGGCGCAGGCCAATGGCAAGACGCGCATTGAAAAGAGCTACGACCTCTACGTTGACCGGCAGATGATTGCAGAGGAATTTGACGCGCTATGGGCGGCACAGGCAGCCTTCAATCCGCAGCAGTTTAGTGAACAGGCGCGTGGCGAATTACGTGATGTTTTGCTGTTTCAGCGCGATTTGCGCCCTGTCAGGCCAGGGCGCTGCACTTTGCTGCCCGATGAGGAACGCGCCCCATTGGCACTGCCCAGCGTGCAGCGTTTTCGCATTCTGCAAGAAGCCAATCACTTGCGGCTGCTGCATCCGGACCTGCATGAGGAAGCACTTTCATTGGCCCAGCGCGATGCCGTGGTGGATGCGCTGGAGCGCAATAGCAAACGCACGTTTGAGCAGCTGCGCAAGCTGCTCAAGCTCAACAGCACAGTGAAGTTCAATCTGGAAGATGAGAAACGCAAAGAACTCAAGGGCAATGCAACGAGCGCGGCTCTGTCCAAAGACGGCCTGTTTGGCGAGAACTGGTGGAAGCTTGACGAAGCTTTGCAAGATGCAATCGTCTGGCAACTGGTTTCGGAACAAAGCGAGGAAAAGCTGCAGAACTGGCTGCAGGCCAACACGGGCGTGAATGCCACGCAAGCCGAGACCATTGCCAATGCCGGATTACCTGAAGGCTACGGTTCGCTGAGCTACAAGGCGCTGGCGCGCATCGTTCCTGCCTTGCGTGGTGCGGAGGTAGTAAATGGAATAGATGTGCCACGCACATATGACCAAGCCGTACAGGCGGCAGGCTTTGCGCACCACAGCGATTTGGATTCCGGATTTGATTTTGAACACAGCCATGATGAAGTGGAGCGGATTGGCGAACGTGTGATTGCCTCAACGGGTGAAGTCAAACCTGTCTTTGCCTTCAAACAACTGCCGTATTACGGCAAAGCCTTGCGACGCCATGTGGCGTTTGCCAAGGAGCATCCACGCAATGAGGAGGAACGCTATGGAAAGATTGCCAATCCCACGGTGCATATCGGGCTGAACCAGCTACGGGTGGTGGTCAATGCGCTGATTCGCCGCTACGGAAGACCAACAGAAGTGGTGGTGGAGCTGGCGCGCGATTTGAAACAAAGCCGCGAACAAAGACAGGAGGAGCAAAAGCGGCAGGCCGATTACCAGAAGCGCAATGAGCGTATTCGCCGCGAAATTGCCAGCATGCACGGCTGCGCCGAAGAACGAGTGAGTCATGCCGACGTGCAGAAATGGATTCTCTGGGAAGAATTGAGCTTTGACGTGGCCGATCGGCGCTGCCCCTACAGTGGCGTGCAGATCAGTGCGCAGATGCTGCTGTCCAACCAAGTGGAAATCGAGCACATCCTGCCGTTTTCGCAAACGCTGGACAACTCCTTGAATAACCGCACAGTTGCCATGCGACAGGCCAACCGCATCAAGGGCAACCGCACGCCGTGGCAGGCGCGGGAGGACTTTGAGCGCCAAGGCTGGTCATATGACAGCATTCTGCAACGCGCCGAGCGAATGCCCAAGGCCAAACGCTACCGTTTCTCACGCGATGGTTATGAACGCTGGTTGAAAGAAGACAAGGATTTTCTGGCGCGAGCACTGAACGACACTCGCTATCTCTCGCGAGTCGCCAAAACATATATGGAGCTGGTGTGTCCATTCGGCACGAGAGTGATTCCTGGACAAATGACAGCGCTGCTGCGCGCCAAATTTGGCCTGAATGACGTATTGGGTCTCAATGGAGAGAAAAATCGCAATGACCACCGCCACCATGCCGTGGATGCTTGTGTAATTGGCGTGACGGATCAAGGACTATTGCAACGATTTGCGCAAGCCAGTGCGGATGCGCGCGGGAATGGACTAGAAAAACTGGTGGAAAACATGCCTGTTCCCTGGGCAACCTACAGAGACCATGTGAAGCGCGCCATTCAATGCATATGGGTCAGTCACAAGCCGGATCATGGTTATGAAGGCCCCATGATGGAAGAAACGGCTTACGGCATCCGGAAAGACGGCTCTATCAGGCAAAAAACAAAAGCCGATGGCAGCACGGGGCGGGCAATAACTAATCTGATCCGAATTATCGAACCGACCCAAAAGCTACGGCATGGTGTGGACGCGCAAGGGCAGCCGCTAGCGTATAAAGGCTATGTCGGCGGCAGCAATCACTGCATTGAAATCACGCAGAATGCACAAGGTAAATGGGAAGGAAATGTGATTACCACTTTTCAAGCTTATGACATTGTCAGACGACTGGGCAGCAAACAGGGGCCTCGCCGCTTACGGCATCCAACACTGGCACAGGCGCTGGATGCATATGGGAAACCCAAAAAACTGATCATGCGGCTAATGATTGATGATTGTGTTCGGCTGGAGCTGGACGGCAACAAAAAAACGCTGCGGGTTGTCAATATAACCGGAAATGGTCAAGTATTCATGGCTCCTGTGCATGAAGCCAATGTGGATAAACGAAATAGCGACAAAACAGACCCATTCGCTTACGTGTCTAAATATGCGGGCTCTTTTCAGAAGGCTAAGGCTAGGCGTATCACCATCTCCCCAATAGGCGATTTGCACGATCCCGGCTTTTAAAAGTAAAAAAGAGATCGCCATGATTGGACACATTGTCGAAATCGCAGACGACAGACGGCATCTATCCGTACGCCGGGGTTTCATGGTTGTGCACGATACGGAAGGCGAACGCCGACTTTTGGGTCAGGTACCCCTAGATGACATCGCAGCCGTCATCGCCAATGCATACGGCATTACCTATACCGGGAATTTACTAGTGGCCTTGGCCGAGCGTGGCGTTCCATTTGTGCTTTGTGCCGCCAATCACAACGCCGTAGGGATGCTGCTGACGCTGAATGGACATCATGTACAAGCCCACCGCATGGAGGCGCAAATTGCTGCCAGCCAGCCGACGCGCAAACGCCTCTGGGCAGCCATCGTTAAATGCAAGCTAGAACAACAAGCTGCCGCCCTGGAAGCCACAGGCGTTCCTCATATGCCCCTTGCAGCATTGGCGAAAAAAGTTCGCAGCGGTGACCCTGAAAATATGGAAGCCCAAGGCGCGCGCCGTTACTGGACACTTCTTTTCGGAAAAGATTTTCGGCGTGATCAGCAGGGCGAAGGCATTAATGCTCTGCTCAACTATGGCTACGCCATTGTTCGTTCCGCCACTGCAAGAGCTGTTGTCGCAGCAGGGCTTCATCCTAGCGTGGGACTGCATCACAGTAACGATGGCAACCCCATGCGCTTGGTCGATGATTTGATGGAACCCTTTCGCCCCATGATTGACTTGAAAGTCTGGCGATTGCAATGTTCAGGTCATCATCAAGTCACGTCTGAAACCAAGCGAATGCTGGCGCATATTCTTTATGACGACATGCAGACCAGCGCAGGGACCACTCCCATGATGGTGTGCATGCAAAAGTTGGCCACCTCTTTAGCACAGGTTTACGTTGGTCAAAGAGAAAAGTTGAACTTGCCCTTGCCCGGTCTGCCGCTATCTCTGACAGGCAACCTGCGCCCTTCATGATGGATTCACCATGCTTTCCGGGTACAGGCTGATGTGGATACTGGTGATGTTCGATCTACCCGTGCTGGAAAAAGTCGAGCGGAAGGCCGCCACAGACTTTCGCAAGGCCTTGTTGGACATGGGTTTTGAAATGAGCCAGCTCAGCGTTTACATGCGCTTTTGCACAAGCCAGACTCAAATTGACACCTACGCAAAACGCGTTGAGTCCATCCTTCCCGCCGGCGGCAAGGTCAACCTACTTCAATTCACGGACAAACAGTATGAGCGCATCATCACCTTCCACGGCAAGATGCGACAAGCCCCACCGAAAACACCAGATCAGTTCGATCTCTTCTGATGTTGAACAACGCTTTTTTATACCTCGCAGCACCTAAAAGGTGTTTGGCGACAAGGAGTTAGGTGTCCTGGAATTTTAGATCACTGGGAAATGCGCTCTATCCGGAACTCAGTGCCCGCGCACGCGGTCATTGAAGTCATTTTAGCTCACTGGGAAATGCGCTCTATCCGGAACCTAGTGACGGAGTAATTGATCCGCCTATAGATTTTAGATCACTGGGAAATGCGCTCTATCCGGAACTTAACTTTTGCGGGAGTGTCTAGAGCTTTCTATTTTAGATCACTGGGAAATGCGCTCTATCCGGAACAATCACCCACATGCCGTCCGACGTGGTCGGATTTTAGATCACTGGGAAATGCGCTCTATCCGGAACAAATAGACAAACTACTAGATGAAGCCTCAAATTTTAGATCACTGGGAAATGCGCTCTATCCGGAACTCTGTTTCCGTGTCAATCGCTACTTGCTTGATTTTAGATCACTGGGAAATGCGCTCTATCCGGAACCAAATTGACCATGCATTATAGCTACGTCTAATTTTAGATCACTGGGAAATGCGCTCTATCCGGAACAGCCGCCCGGATTTAAGCTGTTCGGTTTCGATTTTAGATCACTGGGAAATGCGCTCTATCCGGAACCCTATTCGCAGGCCGCAGCCTCAATTGCCGATTTTAGATCACTGGGAAATGCGCTCTATCCGGAACTTAGTTTTATCTTCGCAAAGTTCGACAGGGATTTTAGATCACTGGGAAATGCGCTCTATCCGGAACCAAGCTGGCCGCCCACATCACACAGCGCGAATTTTAGATCACTGGGAAATGCACTCCAGCAAAAGCAGCAGCAAATATATACCAAGATTTATTTGCTTCCGGTAATCTGTTTTTGCAGTTTCCCGCAGTAATCAAGCGGCGGAATGGGCGAAGTGAGCCAGATCATGTCCGAGGGAGCCAGGGCGGATGTTTCGGCGGGGTCTTCTTGCGAGTGCTGCTTGCCCGCAGCCGAACGGGCGCGTGCGGAAAGAACCCGCGTGAGAAGGTGTTGGGGCAAGAAGCGTGGGACGCCCAGGGCGCGGTGGGTGTGGCCGTTGCCTGTGATGAGGATGACTGTTTGGCTGGAGGGCGCTTGTTCAGCCAGGCGGGCCAGTGTGGCGGCCATGGTCATGTCGCGGGCGATTTGGATGCGTGTCATGGGCGCCGTCTGCTCTGCGGGCAGCAAATCGCAATGGCTTTGGCGCAAACGGTCTTGCTGCAGAGTCAGCAAGGAGGCGGGCAGCTGGGTATCCAGCTCAAGGTTTCCCATGGCTTCTTTCATGCGGGCGCGGGGGAGGTTTGCGCCTTCCACGGGCACGCCCGCGCGCACGGCTGCCATGATGGCGGGGCCGTAATTGGCCCAAGGCCAGGCGCGGTCGTTCCAGGACAGCGCTTGTTGCACGGCGGCTTCGCTGGCAGAGCGGGGCAGGCGGCGGGTGTCGTGGCCCTGTTCAGCCATTTCAAGGGCAACGGCAGCCAGTTGCCCGCGCGCCGCCAGCCAGTCAATGACTTGGCGTTGGAGCCGCTGGTGATCAGGAGCGTCGTGCTGCTCGCCAATCAGCAGCGCCTGGGCGGGCAGCAGGCGTTCCAATCGCTGGGCGTCAATTTCAGTGGGCGTTGCAGCAATGCAGGCGCTCAATGCCAATGGAGCGAGCAGAAGAAGTGTGCGCATGTCATGTTCCCGGCGGAATGGGCCAAAGGGCCAAAGCAGGCTTGTGAGCCGCCGTCATGCTACGACAGATGGTGCAATGGCTCTCATGCCCGCTCTCACGTCTGAATCAACAGCAAACGCTGGCGCGCGCTGAAACGGGCGCTATTGCATTCACGGCAAGCTGCTCGCGCACGCCCCTTTTTCAAGCCAGGAACAATCAGGCCCCAAAACCGCCTCTGCTTTGCTCTGAATAGCACAAAACCGCCCACCCAATAATCATTCCTTTTACAGATTATTCGGCCTTGCGCAAGGCCATGCATCAATCGAAATTGCATGAGCGGCGGCCTGAAGCAGATTTTTCAAGAAGGCAGAATTTGTCATTGCAAATCCTGCGCATAGGGCCGGCCTGCTTATTGGTTTCTTGCTGAAAGATATAAACTGCGCCGCTCCAGCGCCTCATATATAATGCATTCGGTTCATGGCGTAAATGCGATTTCTGCTTCGCCAGATTATCAGGCCATGCTGAAAATGGCCAAATGCAGCATTCTTTTCATTATTAGAGCCGCCTGCTCACCATTCGTATGACACACCGCCCCCTTCATTGGCAAACCGCCCGCTTTCGCATTGATCTGGCGCGCCCGCGCATCATGGGTATCGTCAATGTCACGCCCGATTCGTTTTCAGACGGCGGCCAGCATGCCAGCGCGGCTGCGGCGCTGCGCCACTGCGAGCGGCTGCTGCGCGAGGGGGCAGACATTCTGGACATTGGCGGCGAATCCACTCGCCCCGGCAGCCCCGCCGTTTCACTGCCGCAAGAGCTGGCGCGCGTGCTGCCTGTGCTGCGCGAGGCTGTCCGGATGGGCGCGCCCGTCTCGGTCGATACCTACAAGCCCGAAGTCATGGCCGCCGCGCTGGATGCGGGGGCGGACATCATCAACGACATTTGGGCGCTGCGCCAGCCGGGCGCGCTGGAAGCCGTGGCGCGCCATCCGGCCTGCGGCGTTTGCCTGATGCACATGCACGGCAACCCGCAGACCATGCAGCTGGCTCCCATGCCGGGCGATCCTGTGCCGCAGGTGCTGGCCTTTTTGCAGCAGCGGGCGCAGGCGCTTCAGGCGCATGGCGTGCAGGCCGAGCGCATCACGCTGGATCCTGGCATTGGCTTTGGCAAGACGGTGGCGCAAAACTTCGCCTTGCTGGCCCGGCAAGGCGAGCTGTTGAGCGCGCGGCTGCCGCTGCTGATCGGCTGGTCGCGCAAATCTTCTCTGGGGGCGGCGCTGGCCGCGCCGGGGCAGCAGCCGCCCCCGCCCCAAGAGCGCATCAGCGCCAGCGTAGCCGCAGCCTTGCTGGCGGTTGAGCGCGGCGCCGCCATCGTGCGCGTGCATGACGTGGCCGAAACCGCCCAGGCGCTCAAAGTCTGGGCGGCATTGCAGCCAGCCCGATAAAGCCGCGCGCGCTTGCGCCGTCATCAGCAGCCCCGCTCTCGGGCTTGGAGCGCGAGCGCCAAAACGGGGGGCAAAAGCGGCTTTGCCCAGACTGCGGAGCCAAACCTCACCGCACATGCGATGGGCGCGCCAAGCCCGCCCGTTGGCGGTGATGGCGCTTTGGCCTTTTTCAGAGAGCGGAAATCCAAAGCGCACCGATCCCGGCCAGATCGGCGCAGCACCCATCAAGCCGAACCAAAAACAGGAGCGAATTCAGCAGGCATAAAACAGCCTTCCGCGCAGGTTTCACTAGGACCCATCGCTATGCTTGCAGGAGCAAGAAACACCGTTTATTTCCGTGTATTCATCTGGGAGCCTGCCTGTTTCGCACGGCTTTTCTGCTTCCGCGCAGGCGCGCGCCGGGCAGGTTCTCGAAGCGCTGGAGCGCAATGCCTGGCGCTTGAAAGAGGGTCAAGCCGCGCGCGCTCTGAACGGGCTCCAATGCCCGCCTGGATGGGCCTGCGTCATGACTGCGTTATGAATCTGGCGGCAGTGCCAGGCCCTGCCGGTCGCGGAACGCGCGGGCCGCGCCAAAGTGCCCGCAGCCGATGAAAGGGCGCGGCCCGCGCGTGGCCGACAGGGGCGAGGGGTGATTGGCCAGCAACACCAGATGACTGTGATCGGGGCCACGATTCAGGCCGCTGTTGGCCGCAATCAGAGCCTGCTTGGACTGCGCGTGCGCGCCCCAGAGCATGAACACGATGGGGCGGCTGCCCCGGGCCACCTGGGCGATCAGCGCGTCGGTCAGCGGCTCCCAGCCTTGCCCGGCGTGGCTGCCCGCGCGGCCTTCTTCCACCGTCAGGCAGGTGTTGAGCAGCAGCACGCCTTGCCGCGCCCAGCCGGCCAGGCTGCCGCCGGGGCGCGGAAAGGCGGGCGCGGGCACGCCCAGGTCGCGCTCCAGTTCTTTGAAGATGTTGCGCAGCGAAGGCGGCAGGGGCACACCCGGGGGCACCGAAAAGGCCAGCCCTTCGGCCTGCCCGCGCCCGTGGTAGGGGTCTTGCCCAAGGATGACGACGCGCACGCGCTCGGGCGGCGTGAGTTCCAGCGCGCGCAGCGGCTGGGGCGGAAAGATGCTTGCGCCCGCGTCCAGGCGCGCCTGCAAAAAGCGCAAGAGCTTGTGCCCGGCGGCGCTGGCGAAAAACGCCTGTGTCGCGGCCCGCCAGCCCTCGGCCACGGGCCAGCAGGCGGGGTCTGCGCTGCAAAGCTGGTCAGGCTGCATGGCAAAACTCCTTGAAGTGGCGAAGAAGGCAGCGAGTCTAGGCTTCAGCCCCCCTTCAGACTGCGCCTGCGCGCGCAGGCAAGGCCCAAGCCATGCCACAGAGGCGCGCCAGTCCGGGGCAGCACGCTGGCCGCTTTATTTTTGAGAGCGGATTCAAGCCCTCAAAAACCGCCGCCATCGCACATTCCAGTAAGACCTGACGCTATTAGATAAATAGCAAAAAAACCAAGGGCTTTCGGAGCAGTGCAGCGGCTGGGGGCCTGCCCACGGCCAGATTGCGGGCAGGCGCTCAGGACAAGTGCTTGCCCGCGATGCCCGCGAGCTTGAACATGCCGATGCGGTCGGCTTCAAACAGGGGGCGCAGCTTTTCGTCGGCGATGAGGGTGCGCTTGTCTTGGGGGTCTTGCAGGTTGTGGGCCTTGATGTAGTCCCAGAGTTTTTGCATGACTTCGCCGCGCCCGAAGGGGCCGGGGCCGATGACGGCGGCCAGCGCCGCGCTGGGCTGGAGGCTGCCGGCGCGCGGGGTTTTTTTCTTTTCGGCGGCGGCTTTCGTGGTGGTTTTGGCAGCTGTTTTTGCAGCGGGTTTTGCCGCGCTGGCGGCGGGCGCGGCGCGGCTGTAGGCCGGGCGCGCGCGCGCGCCTTCGCGCGGCTCGAATTCAAAAATCACCTTGCCATCGCCGGCGCTCCAGGCCAGGCGGGCGGCAAAGGGGCGGCGGGTGCGGTTGCTGATGAATTTGTCGAGCAGGTCGGTTTTGCCCGTTTGCAGCAGCTTGCCCATTTGCTCGGCGCTGATGGGCTGCTGAAGGATGGTTTGGCCGCTTTTGAAGTCGCAACTGGCGGGGGCGGCGCTGGTGGCCACGGATTTTTCGCACACGTAGTTTTTGCCCAGCAGCTTGACGGCGCTGCCGCAGCGCGGACAGGGGCCCAGGCTGGGCTGGGCGGCCAGCTCTTGCGCGGCCTGGGGGGTTTCTTCGGCAGGGGCGCTGTCGCCAAAGTCGAATTCCAGCTTGTAGCGGCCGGGCGCTTCGGCGTCTTCGGCCAGCGTGAGTTCGGCGGTGAAGGGCCAGCCGGCCTTGCTGCGAAAGCCTTCGAGCGGGCCGATGCGCCTTTGGGCCAGCAGCGCCTCGGCTTCGGGCACGCTCAGGGTGCGGCCTGCGGGCGTTTTGGTGATGGAAAAGCCGCAGCCCTGGCCCGCTTGGCCGCCTGCGGCCTGGCCCGTGCAGGCGTAGCGGCGGTAGTTTTCCTTGATCTGGCCGCCGCAGTTGGGGCAGGCGGCGGTGAGCGTGGCGTAGTCGCCGGGCACGCTGTCGCGGTTGAATTCCTTGGCTTTGGCGACGATGCGGGCGGTCATGTCCGCGATTTCGCGCATGAAGTCGGCGCGGGCGAGCTGGCCGCGCTCCATGCGGGCGAGCTTGGCTTCCCATTCGCCGGTGAGCTGCGGGCGGCTGAGTTCTTCCACTTGCAGGCCGCGCAGCAGGGTCATGAGCTGGGTGGCCTTGGCGGTGGGCACGAGTTCGCGGCCTTCGCGCAGCATGTATTTTTCGGTGAGCAGGCCCTCGATGATGGCCGCGCGCGTGGCGGGCGTGCCCAGGCCTTTTTCCTGCATGGCGGCGCGCAGCTCTTCGTCGTCGATGAGCTTGCCCGCGCCTTCCATGGCGCCCAGCAGCGTGGCTTCGCTGTAGCGCGCGGGCGGGCGGGTTTGCAGCGCGCGGATGTCCACGGCTTCATTGCGCACCATCTCGCCAGCGGCCACGGGCACGAGCGATTTGGCGGCGGCTTCGCCTTTTTGGCCCGCTGCCTGGCTTTCGGCTTCGGCCTCTTTGCCGTAGATGGCCAGCCAGCCGGGCTTGACGAGCACTTTGCCGTCGCTGCGGAAGTGGTGATGCGCGCCCGCGTGCGTGGCGGTGGTGATGCGCGTGGTGATGAGGTATTCGGCGCTGGGGAAGAACACCGCCATGAAGCGGCGCGCCACCAGGTCGTAGAGCTTTTGCTCCGCTTCCGAGAGCGCGCCGGGCGCTTGCAGCGTGGGGATGATGGCGAAGTGGTCGCTCACCTTCGCGTTGTCAAAAATGCGCTTGCTGGCGCGCACCCAGCCTTGCGCCAGCGCCGTTTGCGCGTGCCCGGCCAGGTGAGGCATGGCGCTGGCGGCGAGCATCTCGAAAGTCTGGCGGGCCACGGGCAGATAGTCTTCGGGCAGCCAGCGCGAGTCGGTGCGGGGGTAGGTGAGCGCCTTGTGCTTTTCATAAAGCGACTGCGCCAGCGCCAGCGTGGTTTTGGCTGAAAAGCCGAAGCGCCCGTTGGCCTCGCGCTGAAGCGAAGTCAGGTCAAACAGCAGCGGGCTGGCTTGCGTGCTGGGCTTGCTTTCTTCGCGCACGCTGCACGCCTGCCCGCGCACGGCGGCGGCAATGCGGGCGGCTTCGTCGGCGCTCCAGAGGCGCTCGGGGCGCTTTTCGGCATCTTGCGGGTCTTTTTTCCAGTCGGGGTCAAACCAGCGGCCCTGGTAGCTGCCCGCCTGCGCCAGAAAAGTGGCGTGCACTTCCCAGTAGTCGCGCGGCACGTGCTTGCGGATTTGCTCCTCGCGATCGACCACGATGGCCAGCGTGGGCGTTTGCACGCGGCCCACGGTGGTGAGGAAAAAGCCGCCGCCTTGCGAGTTGAAGGCCGTCATGGCGCGCGTGCCGTTGATGCCCACCAGCCAGTCGGCCTCGCTGCGGCTGCGGGCGGCATCGGCCAGGCCCTGCATCTGCGCGTCGCTGCGCAGGCGGCCAAAGCCCTCGCGTATGGCCTGCGGCGTCATGCTTTGCAGCCACAGCCGCTCCACGGGCTTGGGCGCGTGCTTGCCGTCAAACGCATATTGCGCAATCAGGCGGAAGATGAGTTCGCCCTCGCGCCCCGCGTCGCAGGCGTTCACCAGGCGGCCCACGTCCTTGCGGCGCGCCTGTTTCACCACGGCGGCCAGGCGCGATTTGGTCTTTTCCACGGGCTTGAGGTCAAAGTGCGGCGGAATCACCGGCAGGTGCGCGAAGCTCCATTTGCCGCGCTTGACATCAAATGCTTCCGGCGCCTGGATTTCCAGCAAGTGGCCCACGGCGCTCGTGACCACGTACTGCTCGTTTTCAAAATGGTCTTCGTGCTTGTCGAAGCGGCCCGCCACGGGCGCAAGCGCCCGCACGATGTCTTGCGCCACAGAGGGCTTTTCGGCAATGACCAGGGTTTTCATGCTTTTACAATCCGTTGCTTCGCGTGCGCACGCCCTCGCGCGCACATGAGTTCAAGATAGCAAAAAACGCCCCGCCGCCCGCGCGGGCTGTGACGGGCGCCCTTCCTGCCCCGCTCTCTTTTTTCTCCATCCCGTTTTCCTCTGCGCGCATGACTGCCATCAGCCCCTTGCGCTGGCCTGCCGAAGCCTTGTGGCAGGCCATCGACCCCATCCTGCCCGGCTTCACGGTTGAAGTGCTGCCGCAAATCGACTCCACCAGCAGTGAACTCATGCGCCGCGCGCGCGCCGGGCTGGCCGCGCCCACGCTGCTGGTGGCCGAAGAGCAAACGGCGGGCCACGGCCGCATGGGGCGCGGCTGGCGCAGCAGCGGCCAGGCCTCGCTCACCTTCTCGCTGGGGCTGGCGCTCAATCCGGCCGACTGGCAGGGCCTGTCGCTGGCTGCCGGGCTGGCCGTGGCCGAAAGCCTGCACGAAGGCATTGCGCTGAAGTGGCCCAATGACTTGTGGCAGCAAGGCCGCAAGCTGGGCGGCATCCTCATCGAAACCACCGCGCTGCCGGGCGGAGCCGACGCGGGCGGGGCCGGGCGCTATGTGGTCATCGGCATCGGCCTGAACATCGCGCCTGCGCAGCAAGTCTTGCAGGCCCTGACTCACGAGCCGGATGCGCCAGACGCGCCCGCCGTCAGCGGCGTGCCGCCCGCCTGGCTGCAATCGCTTCTGCCCGGCATCACCGCCCCGGCTGCGCTGGAGCGCGTGGCGCTGCCGCTGGTGCGCGCCGTGCAAGCCTTTGCCCACGTGGGCTTTGCGCCCTTTGAGGCGCGCTTTGCGGCGCGCGACGCGCTGGCAGGCCAGACCGTGCGCCTGTCTGACGGCACGCAAGGCCAGGCCGAAGGCGTGGACGCCACGGGCGCCCTGCGCGTGCGCACGGCAGCGGGCGTGCAGCGCATCACCAGCGGCGAAATCAGCGTGCGGCTGGCCACGGGGGCCTGAAGCCATGCTGCGCTGGATCGTCGCCCTGCTGCTGGCTGCCAACCTGGCCTGGCTGGCCTGGGCGCAAGGCTGGCTGCGCCCCATTGGCTTTGGCCCCCAGCGCCAGGGCGAGCCGGAGCGCGTGGCCGGGCAATGGAAACCGGAAGCCCTGCGTGTGGATGGCGCTTCCCCCACGAATGCCAGCGCCGCGCCCGCTGCGCCTGCCGCCCCAGCCGCGCCAGAAGGCGGCGGCCAAACGGCCCCCGCGCCCGAAACCAGCAGCGGCCCTGACGCGCAAGCCTCGCATGCGCCCGCCGCGCCGGATGAAGCGGATGAAGCGCCGCCCGGGCATGCGCCCGCTGATGCCGCACCCGCAGATGCCGCGCCCGCTGCGGAGCCGCCCGGCGCGCCAGCGCCAGAAACGCCGCCCGCTCCCGCCGCCAAGGCCCCGCCGTCCGTTTGCCTGCAAGCGGGCGCTTTCACCGAAGCCCAGGCCGACGCCTTGCGCCGCGCCGCCGCTGCCTTGCCCGCCGGTTCATGGCAGCTGCACGCCGTGCAATTGCCCAGCCGCTGGATGGTCTATACCGGCAAGCTCGCCAGCGCCGAAGCCGCCGCCGCGCGCCGCCGCGAACTGAACGCCCGGGGCATCGACACCGACCGCCCCGGCGCGGCGCTGGAGCCGGGCCTGTCGCTGGGCCGCTTTTCCAGCGAAGACAGCGCCAACCGCGCCGTTGCCGATTTCGCCCGCCGGGGCATCAGCGGCCTGCGCGTGGTGCGCGAGCGGCGCGACACCCCGGCCTACCTGCTGCGCCTGCCGGCAGCCGATGCCGCCCTGCGCGAAAAACTGGCCCGGCCATCGCTGCGCCAGGCCCTGGCAGGCAAGCCGCTGCGTCCTTGCGACTGAGCCTGCCAGGCTCCGGCGGCCAGACGGCTTGGGCGCCCGCTCGAGAACCGCCCGGCAGAGGCCGCGCGCCGCGATGAACCAGGCGCAGGCCGCCCATGAACCCGTTTGAGCATGGAGAACGTGGTGCTTGCAGGGCGTTATTTAGCTCCTTTATCAATAGCGTTATGTCCTAGTGCAATCAGCGCAAGGCGGCTTTTTTGACCCTTGAATTAGCTCCTTTTTTTGATTTAAAAGAAGCTCCTGCCGCATCCGCCTTGGGCGGGGCTTGAGGCGCAGACGCGCCCGAATCCAGCGCCCGGGCCGCCTTCCCTGTCTCATGGGCTGGCTCCGTGAACAGCCCTTGGGAGCGGCATCCGGCAAGCCTGGCTTCATGTCCCAACCGGCGTTCGGGCCTGGCAGGGGCCGAACCAGTAGTCATGCCCGCTTGCCGTGTCTCTTCCCCCGCCTGCCAGAAGGCGATTTCTACAATTCGCGCCCATGCCTGCCGCCCCGGATTCCGAAGCCCCCGCCGCCCTTGCCGTTCTCACGCCCGCCGCCTTTGCCGCCGCGCGCGGGCAGGCGGCCCACGCGTTGCTGGAGGGGCTGAATGCCGAGCAGCGCGCCGCTGTCACTCTGCCGGCAGAACACGCGCTCATTCTGGCCGGGGCCGGTTCGGGCAAGACGCGGGTGCTGACCACGCGCATTGCCTGGCTGTTGCAGACGGGGCAGGTGTCGCCCGGCGGCGTGCTGGCCGTGACGTTTACCAACAAGGCTGCGCGCGAGATGCAGGCGCGTCTGGCGGCCATGCTGCCGCTGAATGCGCGGGGCATGTGGATGGGCACGTTTCACGGGCTGGCCAACCGGCTTTTGCGCACGCACTGGAAGGCGGCGGGGCTGCCGCAGTCGTTTCAGGTGCTGGATGTGCAGGATCAGCTTGCCGCCATCAAGCGCCTGTGCAAGCAGTTCAACGTGGATGAGGAGCGCTGGCCTGCCAGGCAGCTGCAATGGTTCATCAACGGCTGCAAGGAAGAGGGCTTGCGCCCGCCCGATGTGCCGGTGAAAGACGCCGACAGCCGCCGCAAGGTGGAGCTGTACGAGCTGTATGAGCAGCAGTGCCAGCGCGAGGGCGTGGCCGACTTTGGCGAGCTGATGCTGCGCAGCTACGAGCTGCTGCGCGACCATGCCGATTTGCGCGGGCATTACCGCCAGCGCTTTGCGCACATCCTGATTGACGAGTTTCAGGACACCAACCGGCTGCAATACGCGTGGATCAAGATGCTGGCGGGCCTGCCGCAAGCCGGCGCGCATCCGGGCGAGCCTTCGCCAGAGCGCACGGGCGGGACCATCATGGCCGTGGGCGATGACGACCAGAGCATCTACGCCTTTCGCGGCGCGCGCGTGGGCAACATGGCCGATTTCGTGCGCGAGTTCGGCGTGCGTCACCAAATCAAGCTGGAGCAGAACTACCGCAGCCACGGCCACATCCTGCACGCGGCCAATTTGCTCATCAGCCACAACCAGCGCCGCCTGGGCAAAAACCTGCGCACTGCGCTGGGCGCGGGCGAGCCGGTGCGCGTGCTGCAAGCGCCCAGCGACTTTGCCGAGGCCGAATGGGTGGTGGACGAAATCCGCCATCTCGTGCGCGAAGGCGGCCTGCCGCGCCAGCAAATCGCCGTGCTCTACCGCAGCAACGCGCAAAGCCGCGCCATCGAGTCGCAGCTGTTCAACGCGGGCGTGCCCTACCGCGTGTATGGCGGCCTGCGCTTTTTCGAGCGCGCCGAAATCAAGCACGCGCTGGCCTGGCTGCGCCTGCTGCTCAACCCGGCAGACGACACGAGCTTTTTGCGCGTGGTCAATTTCCCGCCGCGCGGCATTGGCGCGCGCACGCTGGAGCAGCTGCAAGACGCCGCGCGCGCCGCGCATGCCCCGCTGCATCAGGCTGTGCCCGCGCTGACGGGCCGCGCCCGGGCGAACCTGGCCGCCTTCACCGGCCTGATTGCCACGCTGCGCCAGCAGGCCCAGGGCCAAACGCTCGATCAAGTGGTGGAGCTGGTGGTGGAAGGCAGCGGCCTGGCCGATCACTACCGCGCCGAAAAAGACGGCCAGGAGCGCCTGGAAAACCTGCAAGAGCTGGCCAGCGCCGCCCAGGCCTTCGCCCAGCAGGAGGGCTTTGGCCGCGACGCCGTGGCGCTGCCCCCTGCCGCGCCGCAGATGGATGCAGGCATGGAAGCGGGACTGCCAGCGGAAATGGATGCGCAAGCCGCGCCCGCCAGCGAACCGGCGGCAGGCGAGCCGCCGCTGGCCGCCTTTCTCACCCACGCCGCGCTGGAAGCGGGCGACAACCAGGCGCAGGCCGGGCAAGACGCCGTGCAGCTGATGACCGTGCACGCCAGCAAGGGGCTGGAGTTCGAGGCCGTGTTCATCACCGGCCTGGAAGAAGGCATCTTCCCGCACGACAACGCGCAAGCCAGCCCCGACGGGCTGGAAGAAGAGCGCCGCCTGATGTACGTGGCCATCACCCGCGCGCGCCAGCGCCTGTATCTCAGCCACGCGCAAGTGCGCATGCTCCACGGGCAAACCCGCTACAACGTGCGCAGCCGCTTTCTGGACGAAATGCCCGATGAAGCGCTCAAGTGGCTCACACCCAAAAACCCGGGCCGCAGCCTGGCCGAAGACGAAACCTTCGGCAGCGCAGGCCGCCGCTTTGGCCTGAATGCCGGCCCGAATGCAGGCCTGAACGCCGGTTTGGGCGAACGCGCCTGGCGGCCCATGCCTGACGCCGCCCGCGCCGCCGCCCTGCCCTCTGCCACCGCCAACACGCGCGAAGGCGCGCCCATCCGCGCGGGCATGCAGGTGTTTCACAACAAATTCGGTGAAGGCGCCGTGCTTGAAATTCAGGGCACGGCAGACGACGCCAAGGCCCGCATTGAATTCAAGCGCCACGGCGTGAAGCTGCTGGCCCTGGCGGTGGCCCAGCTCACGCCCCTGCCCTGAAGGGCCTGTTCAGCGCCTGGCCCGGAGCAACAGCGTGGCAGCAGCGCCTTTCGCGCTTGCGCCCGGCAAGGGCCTGCCGCAGCCCTGAAGACCGCTAAAAAGCATCAAAAACAAGAGCAAAAATAAAGAGTAGAAATACCTTTTCGCGCAGTTTTTACTAGGACATACTGCTATTGATAAAAGAGCGAAATAAGGCTTTCGATTCGGCCTGCTTGGCCTGCGCGCATGGGGTTTGCGCCGCTTGGCGGGCTGCGCATGGCCTGCATGCGTTTCATCGAACGGGAGGAAAACGCATCATGAAAAACGCCGATTGGCCCTCCCGGCTGTTTGATGCCGCCCTGGCCGCCTTTTTCGGCGCGCTGCCGGGGCTGCTGTGCTTCTGGCTTTATGGCTTGCGCATGTCTCACGCGCTGCTCTTGCGCGCGGCGGACTCTGTGGGCATGCTGATTTCGGCCCTGCAGGACATTGAGCGCCTGCGCCTGCCTGGCGGCCGGTCAGGTTTGGGGTGGACGCTGCTTGCGCTGGCCGTGTGGACCGGCGCGCTCTGGCTTGCCGCGCCAAGTTGAGGCAGGCCGCCCGAGGCCGGGCTTTTCGCGCCTGCGCGCAGATTTTGGGCAGGCGATTTAAAAAAGAGGAGCGAATCCAGAAGATCAAAAACGGCTTTCGCGCCCTTTTCACTAGGACATCCTGCTATTGTTTGTGGAGCAAGAAAAGCCGGTCGATCGGTTGCCGCTTTTAGTTTCTCCCGGCCCCTTGCCGCCGCCTGGCCGGTTGCGGCGGTTGGTCAGCAATTGCAGCGGCGGGCGGCGTTTTTGCGTTTGGCGCGGCGCGGCGGCTTGCTGGCTTTGGGCGGCAAGACTTGCTCGGCCTGGGCAGGCTCTGCGGCGCGGGGCGCTTCAATGCGCTCTTTGCGCTCGATCACCTGTTGCGCTTGCTGCGGCTCGGGCGCAGGCTCTTCCTTCTTGGCAGGCGCTTGCGCGGCGTCTGCCTCCGGGGCCGGACGGGCGGGTTCGGCGGGCGGCGGCGCAGGTTCAGTCACGCGCGGGGCGGGCGCGTAGGGGAAGGGGGGCACGGCCAGTGCGCCGCTGGCGGCGGCGGCCTGGGCGGCGCGGGCCAGCTGGCGCGACCATTCCACGCCGGCATGGCCCGCGTTCAGAAAGTCGTCGTTGGAGCGCGTGACGGCTTCCAGCAGCGAAGGCTCCAGCAATGCGTGCACTTCGAGCAGTTGCTGGCCGTCGGGCACGCGCGCGGCCACCCAGGCGGCGGGCGGCGGGGTGAGGCCGCGCTGGCCCAGCCAGGCCCACAGCGCCGGGTTTTGGCGCTCCAGGTAGTGGTCAAACAGGGCGTCGCGCCGCATGCGCAGGCAGTTTTTGCTGGCCCGGCCTGACGCGCCGCCGGGCACGCGCAGGCTTTCCAGCGCGGTGCAGCCCGCGCTTTGCGCCGGGGCCGCTTGCACGATGACCAGCGCCAGCCAGCGCCCTTCGGCGTCGCGCAGCCCCACGGCGCGCGTGGCGGCGCGGGCCACGGGCACGGGCATTTCGCCTGCCAGCCACGGGGCGTTTTCAGCACCCAGATCGCGCCACTGCCCCACGCTGGCGGGGTAAACGGTGATGCGCGGCGCGGCGCTGGCGGCGGAGCTGGCGCTGCCTTGCGCCGTGGCGGGCGTGGCGTGGCTGGCCGCGCGGTGGGCGCATCCGGCAGCGGCCAGGGCGGCAATGAGTGACAGGCCAAGGCAGAGGCGGTGGACGTGTTTCATGGAGTCGGGAGCCTTTTCAGGAAGGGAGGTGGGAGAAGCGGCAGCTTCAAAAAAGAGAGCGGGTTGCGCTGATTGGGCGGGGGCTTGCGGGCGATTTCATCATGAACGCTGCTGCTGGAAAAAGCGCTCCACGGCTTCGATCAGCGCCTGCTGGTTCACATTGGCCTGGCCGCCCGCCGTGCGCGCGGCCACGTCTTGCATGAGCGCCAGCAGCGTCTGGCGGTGGTAGGCGGTGAATTTGCCGCTGCTTTTTTGCAGCACGGCGGGCACTTCCGGCGTGGCCAGCGGGTGTGCGCGCAGCAGGTGGGCGCTGGCCAGCCACAAGTCTTGCGCGTCTTTTTCCTGCATGCCCAGGTGCTGCGCCAGCAGCGCTTGCGTGGCGGCGCGGCGCTCTTCGGTCTGCGGCCCGGCGCATTCGGCCACGGCCAGCGCCAGCACGCCGGCCACGTCCACGGGGTGCTCCAGCGCGTAAAGGGGCGAGAGGCTGACTTTCTTTTTCCAGGCGCGGCGGCGAAAGAAGGTGAGCGGGTTGAGCCAGCCTACGTCGATGCCCAGGCGTTTGAGTCCCTCGGCCACAAAAATCAGGGCCGTCAAAAGGCCCAGCAGCTGCATCAGCAATCCCATGAAAACTCCCTGAAAAAAGATAATCGGCGGCCTGATGAATACCCACGACACCCAGCCCCACGATGCCCGCGCGCCGCGCTGGAAGCCCAGCGTCACCGTGGCCGCCGTGATCGAACGCGAAGGCCGCTACTTGCTGGTGGAGGAGCATACCCGCGCGGGTCTGCGCCTGAACACGCCCGCCGGCCATCTGGAGCCAGGCGAAACGCCCCAGCAAGGCGCCGTGCGCGAGGCGCTGGAAGAAACCGGCCACCTTTTTGCGCCGCAGGCGCTGCTGGGCATTTACCTGGCCGCCTCGCCGGATGCGCAAGGCGTGCCCACCACCTGGGTGCGCCTGGCTTTTTGCGGCACGGCGCAGGCGCTGGATCCGCTGCCCGCGCTGGACGAAGGCATCGTGCGCGCCTTGTGGATGACGCCTGATGAAATCGCCGCCACGCAGCAGCGCCACCGCAGCCCGCTGGTGTGGCGCTGCGTGCGGGACCACTTGCGCGGCCAGCGCCTGCCGCTGGATGCCATTTACACCGACGCCACTGCGCTGCGCCTGCCTTGAAGCGCCGTTTCAGCCGCTATTCGATTTCTGTCATGTCCCGCACCCATCACCGTGTTGTCGTCGGCCTTTCCGGCGGCGTGGATTCCGCCGTCACCGCCTGGCTGCTCAAGCAGGCCGGGCACGAAGTCATTGGCATCTTCATGAAAAACTGGGAAGACGACGATGACAGCGAGCACTGCACCAGCCGCCAGGACTTTCTGGACGCCGCCGCCGTGGCCGACGTGATCGGCATCGACATCGAGCACGTCAATTTCGCTGCCGAATACAAAGACCGCGTTTTTGCCGAATTCCTGCGCGAATACCAGGCCGGCCGCACGCCCAACCCTGACGTGCTGTGCAACGCCGAAATCAAGTTCAAGGCCTTTCTGGACCACGCCATGCGCCTGGGCGCCGAAAAAATCGCCACCGGCCACTATGCCCGCCAGCGCCTGAACCCCGCCACGGGCCGCCACGAGCTGCTCAAGGGCGCCGATCCGGCCAAAGACCAAAGCTACTTTCTGCACCGCCTCACGCAAGCGCAGCTTTCCCGCGCGCTCTTTCCCGTGGGCGATTTGCGCAAAAGCGACGTGCGCCGCATCGCCGCCGAAGCCGGGCTGCCCAACGCCAAAAAGAAAGACTCCACCGGCATTTGCTTCATCGGCGAGCGGCCCTTTCGCGAATTTCTGGGCCGCTACCTGCAAACACGCCCCGGCCCCATCAAGACGAGCCAGGGCCGCACCATCGGCCAGCACATGGGCCTGAGCTTCTACACCCTGGGCCAGCGGCAGGGCCTGGGCATCGGCGGCATCAAGGAAAAAGGCGCGCCGCGCGGCGGCGGCGACCACGCCCCCTGGTTTGTCGCCCGCAAGGACATGGCCGCCAACACCCTCTACGCCGTGCAGGGCCACGACCACCCCTGGCTGCTTTCCGAAAGCCTGACGTTCGGCGACGCTTCATGGATCGCTGGCGAGCCGCCCCCTTTGGCCGCTTTCTCTGCCAAAACCCGCTACCGCCAGCAAGACGCCGCCTGCACGCTGCAAGCGGGCAGCGCGCCAGACACCTTTTGCCTGCGCTTTGCCCAGCCCCAATGGGCCGTCACGCCCGGCCAAAGCGCCGTGCTGTATGACGGCCCGGTGTGCCTGGGCGGCGGCATCATCTTGTGAAGGGCCTTGCGGGCCGCCTCTCGCCTGCCAGATTTCATCAAAAAGAAGAGCAAATTCAAAGGGTGTGAAATACCGCTTTGCGCAATTTCCACTAGGACATATTGCTATTGATACAAGAGCGAAATAACGGCGCGCCAGCCGCCTTGCGCCGCCCCATGGCGGCTCGCTGCGGCCCCTGCTTCTTCCCCCTTTGCGGCCAGCCGCTTTTGCTGACGCCGCTGACACAATAAGCGGCCCATTCCCCAAACCCCAAAGCGTTTTTTCCAGGAGGCTTTCACATGACCCCCATTGAACTGCTGACCACCCGCCGCTCCGTCAAGAAACTGGGGCTGCCCGCGCCCAGCGCCGCGCACATTGAAAACATGCTGCAAGCGGCCACGCAAGTGCCTGACCACGGGCTGCTCACGCCCTGGCGCTTTGTGGTCATGGCTGGCGAAGCGGCGCAGGCGCGGCTGGAGCGCGCGCTGCTGCAAGCCGCGCAAACGCTGGGGCTGGGCGAGGAAGGCGAAGCCAAGGCCCGCCAGATCAGCCACATGGCCCCGCTGATGATTGGCGTGGTGGCCGCCCCGCGCCTGGAAAGCAGCCGCCCCAAGCCGGAGTGGGAGCAGCACCTGAGCGCGGCCTGCGCGGCCTATGCCATCCAGCTGGCGGCCAAGGCGCAAGGTTTTGACAACGCCTGGATCACCGGCCCCTGGGTGGGCAGCTCTCCGCTGCGCCAAGCCTTTGGCTGCGCCGCCACCGACAAGATCATTGCCCTGCTGGCCATTGGCACGGCCGCTGATCCGCTGGCCGGGCCGAAAAACACCGATCTGACCCGCTTCGTGCAGCACTGGTGAAAGCCCGCCCGCGCGCCTCTGCCATCGGCGTATCAGACATCAAAAAGACTGCCAGCGCCCGTGAACTGGGCGCTGGCAGCGATCATTTTCAAAGCGAACCGCCTCTTTTAAAGGACTCCATCCCATGCCAGTGCTGCGTTTTTCCGACCTCTGCGCCCAAGGCCGCGTCAAGGGCAAGCGCGTGTTCATCCGCTGCGACCTGAACGCGCCGCTGAACGAGGCGCGCGAAATCACCGAAGACACCCGCATCCGCGCCAGCGTGCCCGCCATCCGCATGGCGCTGGAGGCGGGTGCGGCCGTCATGGTCACTTCGCACCTGGGCCGCCCCAAGGAGGGCGAACTCACCGCCGCCGATTCGCTGGCCCCCATCGCCCGGCGGCTGGGCGAGCTGCTGGGCCGCGATGTGCCGCTGATCAGCAACTGGACCGATGGCGTGCAAGTGCAGCCCGGCCAGCTCGTGCTGCTGGAAAACTGCCGCGTGAACAAAGGCGAGAAAAAAAACGACGAAGCGCTGGCCCGCAAGATGGCCGCGCTGTGCGACATCTACGTGAATGACGCCTTCGGCACCGCCCACCGCGCCGAGGCCACCACCTACGGCATCGCGCAATTTGCCCCCGTGGCCTGCGCCGGGCCGCTGCTGGCCGCCGAGATGGATGCCATTGCCCGCGCGCTGGCCCAGCCGCGCCGCCCGCTGGCGGCCATCGTGGGCGGCAGCAAAGTCAGCACCAAGCTCACCATCCTCAAGGCGCTGGCGCAAAAGGTGGATCAGCTCATCGTCGGCGGCGGCATTGCCAACACGTTCATGCTGGCAGCGGGCCTGCCCATTGGCAAAAGCCTGGCCGAGCCAGACCTGGCAGACGAAGCCCGCGCCGTCATGGCCGAGATGAAGGCGCGCGGCGCCGAAGTGCCCATTCCCGCCGATGTCGTCACCGCCAAAACCTTCAGCGCCGACGCCCAGGCTGAAACCAAGCGCGCGCAGGATGTGGCTGAAGACGATTTGATTCTGGACATTGGCCCCGAGACCGCACAAAAACTGGCCGCGCAGCTCAAGGCCGCCGGCACCATTGTGTGGAACGGCCCCGTGGGCGTGTTCGAGCTGCCCGCGTTTGAAAACGGCACCCGCTGCATTGCCCAGGCCATCGCCAGCAGCAGCGCTTTCAGCATTGCCGGCGGCGGCGACACGCTGGCGGCCATCGCCAAATACGGCATAGCGCCAGACGTGGGCTACATCTCCACAGGCGGCGGCGCCTTTCTGGAAATGCTGGAAGGCAAAACCCTGCCCGCCATCGAAATCCTGCAAAAGCGTGCCACGGCCTGAAAACCCGCTCACGAAAACCTGATCGCAGTCTGGTCAGCAGGACGGAAGGCAAGGCAGCGTGCTTCCGCACCACCGGCAAGCGGCTTATTTCGCTTCTCTATTCATAGCATGAGGTCCTGCTGGAAACTGCGGGAAACGACATTTCCGCCCCTTGAATTTGCTCCTGTTTTTGATGCAATCTGCGCCCGAGACGGCGCAAGCCAGAGGGTTTCAGCCTTGGCGCAGTTTCCGGCATTTGTCCAGGACGCCGCCAATGAGCAGGCGCTGATTGATTCGCCATCGTGCGTACACACCTGCAACAGTGCCGGGATGAAAACAAGGCGCCCAGAGCATCGGGCACTGCCTGAATGAGCGCCAGATTCACGCTTGCGCCTCAGGAAGCTCCGCTCCCCGCTGGCTTTCACCTTACGCCAGGGCAGACGCACAACTTGGAGAGCGCCGACGCATTCCGACCGGGCGAGCAGGGCAAAACGGTTATTGCCGACAAGGCTTGTGACGTGCGCAGCAGAGTCATTGGAACCTTGCTGACTACAGGCACGGAAGTGGTTCCATCGTGCGGCAAAGAGCAGCGTGAAGACGACGTGGATCTTTACAAGGCACACCACGCCATCGAGAACTTCTTTGAACCTGTTCAGAGTCTGCCCGTGAGGGGGTGAACGTGCGGATCAGGATGGGCCGAAAGGCGCAAACCGCAGATGGGCCTCGCAGCCCGCCAAGGATTTGCAACGCTACAGGCTGCCCAGGTCTGCGCTTTCCGCTCCCACAGGCAAACCTCTTGAACAGGCTCTTTGCACGCCTGAAGCAGCGGCGGATCACTGTCACTCGCTACGACAAAGCATCTCGCAACCAACTGCCTCGGCGTTATTCATCTCGTTTCCGCCATCAGTTGGATGATGTGATGGAACGATTCAGGGCATTCCGCCATGAATAAAACAGCAAGATGCCGTATGTGGCGGTGTGTTCGCATGCAACCTTCACTGCCCACGCCTTGCGCGCCTGATGCGCTCCTGCCGCCTCTTTCGGGCGGGCTTTGAACAGAGCCATTCAAGCTGGCGCAGCGCAACAGCGGTCAATGACCCGCCTCACCAGCGCGTCTGGCGCACCGCGCACGATGGCTTGGCCGAGGCCATCGACCAACACAAAGCGGATTTCGCCCGCCAACGTTTTCTTGTCCAGCCGCATCAACTCCAGATAGCGGCCTGCGTTATCGGCGGCATTCAGCACGGGGCCGTGCACGGGCAGGCTCGCTGCCGCGATGATCGCTGTCAGGCGCTGAACAAAGGCTGCATCCGCCAAGCCCAGCTCCTGCGAAAGCATGGCCGCCATGACCATGCCCGCGCCCACGGCCTCGCCATGCAGCCACGCGCCGTAGCCCATGCCAGCCTCAATGGCATGGCCAAAGGTATGTCCGAAATTGAGAATGGCGCGCAAACCCGCCTCCCGCTCGTCAGCGCCCACCACTTGCGCCTTGATTTCACAGCTGCGCCTGACAGCATGGGCCAGCGCCTGCGGCTCGCAGGCGCGCAATGCGGGCAGATGCGCCTCGACCCAATCAAGGAAAGCCATGTCGGCAATCGGGCCATATTTGATGACTTCAGCCAGACCAGCGGAAAGCTCGCGCGCAGGCAGGGTCTTGATTGCATCCAGATCGCACACAACCCTTTGCGGCTGATAGAACGCGCCAATCATGTTTTTGCCCAGCGGGTGGTTGATGGCCGTTTTCCCACCCACAGACGAGTCCACCTGCGCCAGCAGCGTAGTTGGCACCTGCACGAAAGGCACGCCACGCATATAGCAGGCTGCGGCAAAGCCTGTGATGTCGCCTACCACGCCGCCGCCCAAAGCGTAAAGCGTAGTTTTGCGGTCTGCCCCTTGTTGAAGCAAGGCGTCAAAAATCAGGTTCAGCGTTTGCCAATTCTTGTAAGCCTCGCCATCAGGCAGCGCCAGGATTTGCACACTGGCATGGCGGCCAGATAGCGTCTGCGCCAGCCTGCGGGCATACAGTGGCGCTACTGTTTCATTACTCACGATCAGCGCGCGCCCATTGCCTGCCGCTTCTGGCGCCGCGCCAAATGCATCAGCGCAATCAAGCAGCCCTGCGCCAATCAGAATGGAATAACTGCGCTCACCCAGCGCAATAGAAACATGCTGCGTATTCATGCCAAGTCTTCTTCATAAAGGCAGGCACAGAAATTCCGGCTTGCCAATAAACTGCTGCAACAATACAAGGTCAAAATAATGGATAAATAGAATTTATATTATTTGAAAATCAATGACGGTCACGTATTCGGGGCCAGTAGTCTGGCTTCCATTTTCACGATAATTATTGCGTGGCATGTAAATAAATCGCTTCAGCCAGTCTCACTGCCTGGCAATGATTTACACGTCAAATCCAGTTGCATCATCACCCGGCTCACCAGCAAAGCTGGCGAAGAGCCGCAAGCGTCAAACGTGAAATCAGCCACTTCCTTGTACAGCGGCTCGCGCTCTTCATATAAATCCTGCAAGCGCGCCATGGGATCTGCCACTTGTAGCAGAGGCCGCTTTGTGTCGTTTCGCAATCGCCTCATCAACTGTTCCGGTGAAGCGCGCAAATACACCACCACTCCTCGTTCGCGCATTCGCTGGCGGTTTTCGCTTCGAAGCACTGCGCCGCCTCCCGTGGCCAACACGCAGCTCCCCTGCATGGTCAATTCATCAATCACTCGTTCTTCAAAATCTCTGAACGTTTTTTCTCCTTCACGTGCAAAAAATGCTCTGATCGTCTCACCCAGGCGGGACTCAATAACCTGATCAGAATCAAAAAAAGGCAACTCACGCCTTCGCGCAAGTTGCCTCCCAATCGTTGACTTGCCAGAACCTGGCAAGCCAACGAGTATCACTCGCTCCATCATGGAGTTGGAGTTGGAGTTGGAGTTGGAGTTGGAGTTGGAGTTGGAGTTGGAGTTGGAGTTGGAGTTGGAGTTGGAGTTGGAGTCGGAGTTGGTGTCGGAGTTGGTGTCGGAGTCGGACACGAGGCACCTTCGCGGCCATATGGACTAATCATGCCTGGAGCTGATTTGTCTTTGCTATTCACATCAGACGCTGCCGCTGGCAAGAACTGCCCTGGCGTCGCATTGCGGGTTTCAGACCCTCCTACCTGCGCCGAAGCAACGACTCGCATGCTTGCCCAATGCGCATAGCGCTTTGCATATTGCATATAGAAATAGGCGAATCCATTTTCATCAGTCGTTACTGTTATGGTATTGCCACCATTGGCTGTTGTTGTTCCATCGGCTTTGGCCGGGATCAAACTGACTACAAAACCTGGCTTCAAGCCAGCAGGATCCGACACCAGGTTTGCTTCTCCGGGATCCCTGATTCCATTGAAGTTAATGTCTTCATTGGGATGATAATTGGGTGGGTAAGGTGCCCAAACGCTTCCATTCCAACAGCGCACGCCTGTCGCATATTCAAATGGTTCAGCGCGCAACGTGACGGGCAATGACGATTGAGCGGCACCCGCCGAGTTCGTGACATAAACAGTATGCAGCTTACGATATTGGGTATCTCCATTGGTGGACTCAATGACTGTGCTTTCACCCAAAGCAATAGAAAGACCATCACCGCCAACTGTCAGTGTTGCATCACCTTTTACGGTATTCGCGCCATCTCCACCCAAAGCAGCGCGAATTTTTACTTGATCAGATCCCGTGCTACGAGGGCCAGCATAAAAAGTATTTTTCGCACGGCCTTGCTCATTGGTTTTAACCGAAGTCGCCGCCAAACGTCCACCGCTCAAATCTGCCAGTATGGTGAAATACACTGGCATATTAGCCACCGGATTTCCCTGATCATCCAGCAGTAATGCATCAATAACGGCTGAATTGCCAGAAGTTGCTGCACTTGTTTGAATGGCATTAGGATTAGCCTGAACAATCAAACGAGTAGGCGAGAGGGCCATAAATTGAGCAGACAAGGTTCCAATACCTTGGAGGCTGCCAGAAGTCACTTCTGCTTTAATGCTCGTCGTACCCGCATCAGTTGAAAGCACGTACCCTTCCGCATAACCAGCGGCATTGGTTGTAATTACCTTTGATGAAACAACAGGGACAGTATTAGGGTCAGGTGTGCAAACAGTGGCGCCCGCATCAACAATACATCCTCGCGTCGTACTGAAAAGTACCTTTGTTCCCGCTGCAACGGGCGACTGGTTGCCATCCATCACACGAACGACAACCCGGTTGGCCTGGTTCAAGTGCCAATAAGGCGACTCCGTGGTCAATTGAATAACAGCGCTACCAACAGATATATCCAGATAACGCGATGTATTTTCGGCATTCAGGCCGTCCGCAACCAGGCGAACACTTCCTGCAGCCGTGGGCTTGTATTTGAACGTCGCAATGCCGTTGCTTCCTGTCTGAACGGAAGCCACTTGGGCCTGCGATCCGCCTTGCTGGGCGGTGATGGTTACGCCAGCATTGGATACAGTTTCTCCGGCCGCGTCACGAACATTGACTGTGTATTCACCTTCCTGATTGACACCCAATGAGGTATCACCACTCAAAGCCACCGTCGTGCCTTCGACTTTGAGATCGATTTTCTTACTGGCGCCTTTGGCCGCCACCGTCACGCCAAATGAACGATTCAAGGCGTTATCTGTCTTGGGCGGAGTCAGTTCCGCCGTCGCGACCCCTTTATCGTTTGTCGTTGTCACGGGACTCAATGAGCCATATTCCGTCTTGAACGCCACAGGAAAATTGGGAATGGCAACGTTACCGGAATCTTTGACAATGGCCGTAATCGTAATGGCTGCGCCTGCCCCTCCCGTCGGGATCGACGCTGCGCTGGAATACACATCCACGCTGCTGGCCGAACGGGCAGTCGTACCACCGCCAGAATTGTTGTCCCGCGGATTGGTTCCAGGATCCCCCCCGCCGCCGCCACAGGCCGCAACCAGCATGGCTACGCCAGCGCATGCGATCGCATGCCTCAGAAAATGCAAATGCTTCATCTCATGTTGCTCCAAAAAAATTATCGAAGGGCAGTTTGATCAGAAATAATCTTTGGCGTTATAAACACCAGTATCTCTTCCTTCCGCGAGGAACGAGTGCGATTCTTGAACAGATTACCAACCACCGGAATATCACCCAGCAAAGGAACTTTGGCAACACTGTCCTTTTCCGTCAATTCAAATATACCGCCAATCACAACGGTGCCGCCATTCTCAACCAGCACCTGTGTTTTAACGCGTTTTGTATCAATTGACATTGCGCCTGCCACAACAGTTCCCGGGCTATCTTTATTAACAGCCAGATCCAGAATGATGCTGCCTTCTGGAGTAATTTGAGGAGTGACCTCCAGACTCAAGACGGCTTTCTTGAATTGAACGGATGTCGCACCATTCTGCGCAGACTCCTGATACGCGAATTCAGTACCTTGCTCAATAATCGCCTTTACCTGATTGGCGGTCACCACCCTCGGGCTTGAAACGACTTTGCCTTGCCCATCCGCTTCCATGGCCGACAGCTCAAGGTTCAGGAAGCGGTTAGCAGCCGCACTGAAAAGAGACAAGGCAAACGTAGCAGGAGCACTGCCATCAACAGCGCTGGCTGGCAAATTCAGGAATTGCGTTGTCGAAGTATTCAACATACTCGACTCCCCTTCCCCCGTCGTCGCGGAAACCGCGTTGTAGGAGCCTCCCAAAGCAACACGATTGCTGCCGCGCACCCTATAACCGGGATCGCCGCCGCGTACCCCTCGCAAATCGGACCCGCCCAATTTAACGCCAAGCGAACGGCCAAATGAATCGCTGGCTTCGACAATCCGGGCTTCAATCAACACCTGCCGCACCGCCACATCGAGCTTGGTGATCATTTCCTGAACTTGGGCCAAGCGCGACGGTATGTCAGAGACAAAAATCTGGTTGGTTCGAGGTTCAGCAATAACACTTCCTCGGTTACTCAAAATCCTTGATGTATTACCACCTTGAGTTCCGCTGCTTCGCGTCAACTGCTCAGCTATATCCGCAGCTTTTGCGTAATTCAATTGAAAAGATTGTGTGCGAAGCGGTTCCAAATCCTGTATGGCTGCTTGCGCTTCAAGCTCCGCTTTTTCTTTTGCGGCCAGCTCATCTTTCGGTGCAATCTGAAGCACGTTGCCGTTTTTCTTCATTCCCAGGCCCTTGGCCTGCAGAATAATGTCAAGCGCTTGATCCCATGGTACATCCTTCAGACGCAGCGTCACGTTGCCAGTCACGGAATCGGACGTCACCACATTGAAATTCGTAAAATCCGCAATAACTTGAAGCAGCGAACGAACTTCAATGTTTTGGAAATTCAGAGAAAGCTTTTCTCCGCGATAGCCCCCCCCCTGGGCCAATTTTCCATCATCAGTTTTCTGCTGACGAATTTCTACAACCAACTGATTATCGCTTTGATAGGCTGAATGTTCCCATTGTCCCTTAGGCTCAATTGTCATGCGCACGCGGTCTCCGCTCTGAACCGCGCTAATCATCTGAACCGGAGTACCAAAATCAGACACATCCAGCTTTCGGCGCAATCCTTCAGGAAGGCTGGTTTTCAGGAACTCCACAACCAGCTTGTCTCCCTGCTGACGAATATCGACCCCAACCTGATTGCTATCCAAATCAATAACAACCCTTCCCGCATTCTCCACGCCGCGTCTAAAGTCAATATTTTTCAGTGGAGCTACACTTGTATTTCTGCTTTCAGAAAAAACCGTGCTTCCTCCTTTCTCCGAAGACGCCGCTTCAGAAGCGGGTGCTAGCGACACCAGCAAAGAATTCCCATCAATCACAGACTTATAAGGTGTTGCCCGTTTAAGATTCAGAACAACGCGGGTTCGGTCATTTGCCTGAACAACATTGACTCCCTTTACATTGCCTTGATTGATGCCAACATTTGTATGTCCCATGCCATTACGAACGCCGGGGAAATCCAAGGCGATCCGTGCTGGCGATTGCACTGCAAAGCCATCGGGCACAGCCTTCAATGGTTCAGAGAAATCGATGCGAACCACATCAACCCCCCCTTGGATGGAGCTGGAAACCGCTTCAATTTGGGGATCGGCATATACCGCCGAGAAAAATCCCACCATTACGCTTGCAACAATTGCATCGCGCGCCGAATTTCTAATATACCGCATGACCTTGATCATTTATCGCTCTCCTGCAATTGCATTACTGTAATCTTCTCTATCCATTCGCCCAGAGAATCCTGGACAATTTCACGCAAAGTAATCTGCCCTTCATCAATAGCCATGATCTTTCCATAATCCTGACCAAGATGATTCCCCGGAACAACCTGATAAAGAAGATTGTCCACCTTTACCAACCCAACAATACGACCGCCTTTTGTCAAACTACCTACCATGACAATGGTGTCGAGAGGATAATTTTCTAAAGGTTCTTTAGCTCTCTTTTCTTCTGCCGCAATCAAAAGCGCTCCCGCATTCTGCGCTTTGTCTTTTTGCAAAGCCACCGTTAACCGACTCATATTGAATGGGTCTGCCGCTTCACTTTCCTTGTACTTGGCCGCCACAAACTGTTTAGGCTCGCTAATCGGCGTGACCTTTGGAACAACAGACCGTCGCTCCTGGTCCATCCATTGCCTCAACTCTTCCTGGTAGGAGGCTGCACATCCGACGACGCCCAGCACACACAAGGACAACAGACCAATAATTTCAGATTTTCTGACAATCATTTCTTGTCCTTCTTCTGTTTTGCCTGACGCTGAGCCTCTATTTCCTTTTCATCCAGATAACGGAAAGTCTTTGCAGTGGCCTCAAGCATCAATTCTCCCGTCCCGGAACCATTGTCTTTCGCAGGATTCATGGTTATATTATTAAGGGTAACGATTCGGGACAAATTCGCTACATCCGCAGCAAAGTTAGCTACATCATGGAATTTCCCCGACCCCTTGATAGAAATAGGCAGCTCCGCATAATAATCCTGAACCACGACTTGATTTGGACGAAACAAATTGACCTGCAATCCCCTGGCATACCCCGCCTGACTGATATCAGAGAGCAATGCATCCATTTCAGCCTCGCTTGGAAGCTGCCGCTCCAATAAGGCAACGTACTGTTGAACTTCTTCCAGCTGCTGCTTCAGCGCATCCAAGTTCACTGCCTTTGCAACTTTCGTTTTGTATTCTTGCCGCAGTGTTTCTTCTTTTTGACGCGCCTCATCAAGCTCCGCCATGACCTTCTGCACAAAGAAGAACCATACCACCGCCGCCGTCAGCACTACCACCAGCAGACACAACGCATATCGGGGAATTGCTGGCCATAGCCCCGGATCCCGCATGTCAAGATTCTGGAACTGGTCACCGATTCGTCCAATTGATTCATTGAGATTTTTTTTATCTTTCGCAGCCACTTGCTCACCTCAATCATTTGCCATTGGTTTCTGCCTTGCTTTCAGCGCTACCCAGCTGCGCACGGACCGTAAAGTTATAGACCCTGCGCTTGTCCGTCTTGCTCAATGACAAATCACCGGCCACCACTTCGATCAACTCAGGCTGCCTGACCCATTCTGTATTGCGCGTGAGGTTCCTCAGCAGTTCGGAAACGCGCTCACTCGATTGGGCAGCCCCCCCTATCAGCACGCTACGCCCCTCCTGTTTGATGGATTTAAGGTACATGCCTTCTGGCAGTTGCTGGACCAATTCATTGAACAAATGAACAGGGAGATTGCGATCCGCCTGCAAGGTCTCGACTGCCCGCTGCCTTGCCTTCAGCGCATCAATTTCATTTTGCAGATTGGCGATTTCCTTGATCTCGGCGTCCAGTTTCTGGTTTTCGCTAATCAGAAACTGATTTCGGCCCTCCTGCATTTCAATCTGGCCTTGATACCACATATAAATGACACCACCGATCGCTGCGCCAACGGCTGCTGAAACAAGCAGAGCCACATTAAAAGCCTGACGCGCCTTCTTGCGTGCAATTTCGCGGTGCGGAAGCAGGTTAATCAAAATCATGACGCAAGCCCCCTCAGCGCAAGCCCGCATGCCGTCAGATACGACGCAGCTTCTCTTGCCATTTTTCCTTTGTTGACGCTCCGGCTGATATTCATTCCATCAAATGGATTGACCACCTGACATTGAACAGAGGCGTGTTGCGCAATAGTTTCAGCCAAACCGGGCAACGATGCCGTTCCTCCCGCAAGAAAAATTGCATCCACACGGTTATGCGGCGTGCTGGTGAAAAAGAATTTCAGCGCTCGTTCAACTTCGATTGCCAGCGTTTCGACAAAAGGCTGCAACACGGCGCTTGCATAATCTTCAGGCAATTCGCCACTGCGCTTCTTGGCTTCTGCCTCTTCAAAAGTGAAACCGTATTGACGGACCAGCATTTGAGTCAGCTGTGCACCGCCAAAAACCTGATCACGCTCATAAATCAGCTCATCGTTGCGCAACACCTGCATCGACGCCAAGGTGGCGCCAATTTCAAATAAGGCAACCAGTGAGTCCCTGCCGCGACCGGGCAACCTCTCGATCAGACGATTGACCGCTATTCGCGACGCGTTGGTTTCCACGTCAATCACGATAGGTTCAAGCCCCGCAGCCTCCGCCAAGCCTCGGCAGTCTTCCACTTTTTCCTTGCGGGCGGCTGCGATCATGACGTCCACGTCGCCAGCCGAAGCCTGGCTAGGCCCTATGACGCAGAAGTCCAGGCTCACTTCATCCAGGGAGAAAGGGATGTACTGATTGGCTTCTGACTCAACATAGACCTCCAGCTCCCGCTCGCCCAGCCCTGCCGGAAGAACAATTTTCTTGGTGATGACCACCGAAGCAGGGAGGGCCATGGAAACGCGCTTGGCTTTGGTGCCGCTTTTGCGCACCACGCGCCGGACGGCCTCGACCACTTCATCGAATTTCTCGATGTTGCCGTCGGTGATCCAGCCGCGCTCAAGCGGCTCAATGGCGCAGTGCTCCAAAGAGAAAGAACCCGGGCGGCCTTGCGTCAGCTCAACCAGCTTGACGCTGGACGCACTGATGTCCAAGCCCGCCACCGGCGCAGACTTTGTGCTGATCAGGGAATCAAAAAAACTCAAGAGGACACCTCGTTGCTTTGTATTTCTGAAGGTGAAATTCCTTACGAATTCGCTCAAATCCTAGCAGCAAACCCATCGCCAAGGAAAGAAAAGCCGCCTGTTCGCCCCTACAAAGTGTTGCCAAGAACTAACAAATGCAACCTTCGCTCACGCTCTGTTCTCGGCAGCTCACGCACGGCTACAGATCGCGCCAAAAGGGCGTTGCGCAGGTTGATAGACTGGCAGGCTTGCTGCGCAAGGCCGTGCGCTGATGGTCGCATGAAACCTTGCTTTTCCCAGACAGGGGCGGCGTCAAACGTTAAAAAAACCCGCAATTTGTGAACAAAACCACACCTTCCCGTGCTGGCGACGCCACGCCGCCGATGACGCGCCGCGTTCTGAAATTCTGTGCTGGCATTCTGATCACGCTGGCAGCCATGGCGGCCAGCGCGGCTTTTGTGCTCGGCATCGCCTTTGCCTTGGCCTACTCCAATCTGCCAGACATCTCCGAGCTGCTGAACTATTACCCCAAGCAGCCCTTGCGCGTGTACAGCGCCGATGGCGATCTGATCGGCGAGTTCGGCGAAGAGCGCCGCAGCATGGTGCCCGTCAATGACATTCCCAAAGTGATGCGCGATGCCGTGGTGGCCATTGAAGACGCGCGCTTTTACCAGCATGGCGGTGTGGACTACATCGGCGTTTTGCGCGCCGCTCTCGCCAACTTGCGCCGCGTCAAAAGCCAAGGCGCCTCCACCATCACCATGCAGGTGGCGCGCAACGCCTACCTCAGCCCGGAAAAGTCCTACACCCGCAAGCTCTACGAGATGCTGCTCACCTACAAGCTCGAGCAGCAGCTCACCAAAGACCAGATTCTTGAGATCTATATGAACCAGATCTATCTGGGCAACCGCTCCTACGGCTTTGCGGCAGCGGCCGAAACCTACTTCGGCAAGCCCCTGCAAGACATCTCGCTGGCTGAAGCGGCCATGCTGGCCGGGCTGCCGCAAGCGCCTTCGGCCAACAACCCCATCAGCAATCTGCCGCGTGCGCGCATCCGCCAGCATTACATCCTGGACCGCATGGCCGCCCACCATTTCATCACGCAGGCCGAAGCGGATGAAGCCAAAAAAGAGCCGCTGAACATCCGCCCCCCCGTCAAGCCCACCACGATACCTGCCGAGTACGCCGCCGAAATGGCCCGCCAGCTCATCTACGCCCAGTACGGCGATGAAACCTACACGCGCGGGCTGAACGTGTACACCACCATCCAGAGCCGCGAGCAAAGCGCCGCCTACACCGCCGTACGCGACGGCATCATGAACTACGAGCGCCGGCAGGTGTACCGGGGGCCTGAAAAATTCATCGACTTGCCGCAAGACGCCCAGGGCATCATGGACGCCGTGGACGACGCGCTTGACAGCCACCCCGACAACGGCGACCTGCTGGCCGCCGTCGTGCTGGAAGCCTCGCCCAAAAAAGTCATCGTTCTGCCCCGCAGCGGCAGCCTCATCGAAATCACTGGCAACGGCCTGCGCCCGGCGCAATCGGGCCTTTCGCCCAAGGCGCGGCCCGCCGTGCGCATCCGTCCTGGCGCCATCATCCGCATCATGCAGGTGGGCAAGGAATGGCACATCACGCAGCAGCCTGAAGTGGAAAGCGCGCTGGTGGCGCTTGATCCGCGCACCGGCGCCATCGAGGCCATGGTGGGCGGCTTCGACTTCGCCAAAAACAAGTTCAACCACGCCACGCAAGCCTGGCGCCAGCCCGGCTCCAGCTTCAAGCCCTTCATCTACTCCGCCGGGCTGGAAGCGGGCATGTCGCCGGCCACTGTCATCAATGACACCCCGTTGTATTTCGACGCCAGCGTCACCGGCGGCAAGCCCTGGGAGCCCAAAAACTACGACGGCTCCTTTGAAGGCCCGATGACCATGCGCCGCGCGTTGATGCGCTCCAAGAACATGGTCTCCATCCGCATCCTGCAAGCCGTCACCCCGCAAGTGGGGCAAGAGTGGGTCACGCGCTTTGGCTTTGACGCCGACAAGCAGCCGCCCTATCTGCCCATGGCGCTCGGCTCCGGCTCCGTCACCCCGCTGCAAATGGCCGCCGCTTTTGCCGTCTTTGCCAATGGCGGGCATCTCGTGCAGCCCTACCTCATCACCCGCATCACCGACAGCAATGGCCGCACTCTCGTCGAAACGCCTGCGCCCGAGCTGACGGAAGAAAACCGCGTCATCAGCGCCCGCAACGCCTTCATCACCGGCACCATGCTGCAAGACGTGGCCCGCGCCGGCACCGCCGCCCGCGCCCAAAGCACGCTCAAACGCAGCGATCTCTACGGCAAAACCGGCACCACCAATGACGCCGTGGACGCCTGGTTCGTCGGCTACCAGCCCACCCTCGTGGCCGCCGTGTGGATGGGCTACGACCAGCCGCGCAACCTGGGCAGCCGCGAAACCGGCGGCGGCCTGAGCCTGCCCATCTGGATTGACTTCATGCGCACCGCCCTCAGCGGCGTGCCCGTGGCGCAAGTCAAGCCGCCCGAAGGCGTGACCCGCTCCAGCGGCGACTGGACCTACACCGAATACGCCAACGGCTCCGGCATCACCCACCTGGACGGCGCAGGGCAGGAAAGCGACTCCTTCCTGGACGATGACGACGGCAGCGCCAGCCAGCCCGCCACAGGCGCGCCCCGGACTGAGCGCAACCGCATCCTCGATCTGTTCCAGAACTGAGCTTGGCGCGAAGGCAGGCGCAAGAAAACGAAGGAAAGAGCGGCTCCCGCGTCCTCCTGCTGGCTGGCCGCACGGCGGCATCCCGACCGGCAATCGCCATGCGCGGCCACGGCGCATGCGCTGCATCGGCCCGCCTCACGCCTGTTTCAGGCTGGCCGCGCTTCCTCGCCGGCACATTTCCAGCACATTTCTGGCGTGCTCCCGGCGCACTCGCCGCTGCCCTGAATCAGCTCCTCTATTCATAGCATGAGGTCCTAGTGAAAACTGCGCAAATGCCGTTTTAGACCTGTTGAATTTGCTCCTCTTTTAATAAACCTGCCGCCCCCGCAGAGACATCGCCCCGCCCCTCAAACCGCCGATTTCCCTGCCGCCATGAAACAGAAAAGGGCGCTCCAAGCGCCCTTTGCCTTTGCGGAAAGCAGCTCACAGTCTGCCCGCGAGGAGCAGCAGATCAGAACGGCTGCAAGGAGCGAACCGCCCGGGTCCGCGCTTTTGCCCCCACGCAGCAGACTGCGAACGGAGCCTCACGGCTGCAGCCAGGCATTCACCCGCCGCACGTAGGCGGCAGGGTCGGCGGGCATTTGCCCTTCGGCCAGCAGGGCCTGGTCAAAGAGGATGTGCGCCAGATCGCCAAAGCGCGCATCGCCGCTTTCCAGGCCCGCCAGCCGCTGGACCAGCGGATGGGCGGGGTTGATTTCCAGCACGGGCTTGACATCGGGCACGCTCTGGCCGGCCTGGCGCAGCAGGCGCGCCATTTGCAGGCTCATGCCGCCGTCTTCAGCCACCAGGCAGGCGGGCGAATCCACCAGGCGGGCCGTGGCGCGCACGTCGGCGGTTTCGTCCTTGAGGGCTTCTTTCAGGCGGGCAATCAGCGGGGCGGCGGCGGCATGGGCTTGGTCGGCGGCTTTCTTTTCGGCCTCGTTTTGCAAATCGCCCAAATCCACCGCGCCGCGCGCCACAGACTGCATGGGCGTGCCGTCAAACGCCTGCACAAAGTTCATGGCCCATTCGTCCACGCGGTCGCTCATGAGCAGCACTTCGATGCCTTTTTGGCGGAACAGCTCCAGCTGCGGGCTGCTTTGCGCGGCAGCGGGCGTTTCGGCGGTGAGGTAGTAAATGGCCTTCTGGCCCTCTTTCATGCGCGCCTTGTAATCGGCCAGGCTGGTGCTGGCGTGCGTGGTGGAGGCGTAGCGCGCCAGGCCCAGCAGGCGCTCGCGCTGGGCAGCGTCTTCGCCCAGCCCTTCCTTGAGCACGGCGCCAAAAGCGCGCCAGAAAACGGCGTATTTGCCGCCTTCGGGCTGCGGGTTTTCCGGCTGGCCTGCTTCTTTGGCATCTTCTGCCTTGGCGTCCGCCGGGCTTGGTTCCGCGCTTTTCGCTTCGCTTTGCTTGGCCAGCTCTTCCAGCATGGACAGCACGCGGCGCGTGTTGCCTTCGCGGATGGCTTTGACGTCGCGGCTTTGCTGGAGCAGCTCGCGGCTGACGTTCAGCGGCAAATCGGCCGAATCGACCACGCCTTTGACAAAGCGCAGATAGCGCGGCAGCAGCTGCTCGGCGTCGTCCATGATGAACACGCGCCGCACGTAGAGCTTGATGCCGGTTTTCTGCGTGCGGTCCCACAAGTCTTGCGTGGCGTGCTGCGGGATGTAGAGCAGCTGCGTGTATTCGGCGTTGCCTTCCACGCGGTTGTGGCTCCAGGCCAGCGGCGGCTGCCAGTCGTGCGCCAGGTGTTTGTAGAAGTCTTCGTATTGCGCGTCGGTGATGTCTTTGCGCGGGCGCGCCCACAAGGCCGTGGCCTGGTTCACGGTTTCCCACTCGCCGGTTTTCACCATGCGGCCGGGCTGGCCTTCTTGCGGGCTGTCTTCCCACTTTTCGCCTTCCATCTGAATGGGCAGGTCGATGTGGTCGGCGTACTTGGCAATCAGCTCGCGCAAGCGCCAGCCGTCGGCAAATTCCAGCGCGTCTTCGCGCAAGTGCAGCGTCACGCTCGTGCCGCGCTCTTCGCGGGTGATGGGGGCCACTTCAAAGTCGCCCGCGCCTTCGCTGCTCCAGCGCACGCCTTGCTCGGGCGGCAGGCCCGCGCGGCGCGATTCAACCGTGATGCGATCGGCCACGATGAAGCCCGCGTAAAAGCCCACGCCAAACTGGCCGATCAGCTGCGCGTCCTGCTTTTGGTCGCCCGAGAGGCGGCTCATGAATTCGCGCGTGCCGCTTTTGGCGATGGTGCCCAGATTGGCCACGGCCTCTTGCCCGCTCATGCCGATGCCGGTGTCGGCCACCGTGAGCGTGCGCGCGGCCTTGTCAAAGCTGATGCGCACGCGCAAATCAGGCTGGCCGCCATACAGGCTGGCGTCCGACAGCGCCTCAAAGCGCAGCTTATCGCACGCGTCCGAAGCGTTGGAAATCAGCTCGCGCAAGAAGATTTCGCGGTTGGAGTAAAGCGAGTGGGTGACTAGATGCAGCAGCTGCGCCACTTCGGCCTGAAAAGCGTGCTTCTGGGGATTTAAGGAATCTGCGGTGCTCATGCGTTCTTTCTCATCAAAAAAACAATGCCGCCGCACATAAGGCCGCCACTGGCAGCTTCAAGGCTGAACAGCCGCACGCAAGACCCGCGCAGCTGATGCTTGCAAAGCTGCCCTCAGAACAGGTTCTCTGGCTGGTATTTCAGCCTAGCAGCATCAAAAACAAGAGCAAATTCAAGGCATCGAAATACGGCTTTGCGCACATTCCACTAGGACATCACGCTATGAATAAAGAAGCGAAATACAGCCATCTATCCAGTGCCCGTACCCACATCCTGCTCTTTCCGCCCTCTCAGCCAGGCTTTGGACAGGTCCCCGGCGCGCGCGACCGTCAAAGCAGAAAGCAGCAGGCGCAAAAAAAGCGCACCGCAAGCAGTGCGCCTTGCCGTGGCCGGGGTTGTCCGGGCAACCGCGCCAATCAGCTCAGGCCCTGGGCCTTCAGGTCTTCGTAGCCGCCCTGGTTGGTTACGTTCTTGTAGCCCAGCTCGCGCATGATTTGCTCGGCTTGGCCGGAGCGGCGGCCGCTGCGGCAATACAAATGCACGGCGGCATTTTTGTCGGGCACGGCGGACTGAATGCGCTCGGCAAACTCCTGCAAGGGAATGTTGGCCGCGTCTTTCAGGTGGCCTTGGCCGTACTCTTCGGGCGTGCGTACGTCAATCCAGATGCCGGGGGCTTTGGTGACGGCGGGTGAAGCCTGGGCGGCAGAAGCAGTCATGTGTGCAGCGGTGGAAGAAGGGGTTTGCGCGCAGGCGGTCAGCGAAGCGAAGGCGGCCAGCGCGGCCAGAAGCAGTTTTTGCATGTGAATGGAAAACAAGGCTGAAAAAAGGCGCGAGTCTAGAAGCGCCTGGCCTTGCCGGCTGACAGGGCCGGCTGATATGCCAGTGTTTTTCAGGGGGATTCCAAGCAGGCCTTGCCAAAACACGGATCAGTGGCATGCAGCCGCTTCACACGCGCGTGAACACCAAAGAGCCATTGGTGCCGCCAAAGCCGAAGTTGTTTTTCAGGGCGGCTTGCAGCCTGACATCGCGCGCGGTATTGGCGCAGTAGTCCAGGTCGCACTCGGGATCGGGCGTGTGCAGATTGATGGTGGGCGGCACTTTCTGGTGGTGCAGGGCCAGCACGGTGAAGATGCTTTCAATGCCGCCCGCGCCGCCCAGCAGGTGCCCGGTCATGGACTTGGTGGAGCTGATCACGAGCCTGCGCGCCTGTTCGCCAAAAGCGGCCTTGATGGCGTTGGTTTCATTGATGTCGCCCAGCGGCGTGGAGGTGCCGTGGGCGTTGATGTAGTCCAGCTCGTCAGCGTTCAGCCCCGCATCGCGCAGGGCCGCCTGCATGGCGCGGCGGGGGCCGTCCACATTGGGGGCGGTGATGTGGCTGGCGTCGCCGCTCATGCCAAAGCCAGCCAGCTCGGCGTAAATCTTCGCGCCGCGCGCCTTGGCGCGTTCGTACTCTTCCAGCACCAGAATGCCCGCGCCTTCGCCCAGCACGAAACCATCGCGCTCCTTGTCCCACGGACGGGAAGCGGCGGCAGGGTCGTCGTTGCGGGTGGAGAGGGCGCGCATGGCGGCAAAGCCGCCCACGCCCAGCGGCGAAACCGTGGATTCAGCGCCGCCGGCCACCACCACATCGGCATCGCCATACTGGATGAGGCGCGCGCCCTGGCCGATGCAGTGCAGCCCCGTTGAGCAGGCCGTGGCCAGCGTGAGATTGGGGCCTTTGAAGCCGAATTTGATGGAAACATGCCCTGCCAGCAAATTGACGATGGAGGCGGGCACGAAAAAGGGCGAAATGCGGCGCGGGCCGCGCTGGGCGTAATCGGCGCAGGTTTCCTCGATCATGGGCAGGCCGCCGATACCGGAGCCGATGACGCAGGCAATGCGCTCGGCCTGCGCCCCATCCAGCGCCTCGCCCGTGGGCAGGCCCGCATCGGCCACGGCTTCGGCGGCGGCGACCAGGCCGTACTTGATGAAGGTGTCCATCGTTTTGGCTTCCTTGGTGGAAACCACGGCGGACACATCCAGCCCCTTGACTTCGCCCGCAATGCGGCAGGCAAAAGCCGATGTATCAAAACGGGTGATGGCGGTGATGCCGCTCTGGCCTGCCAGCAGGCTGGCCCAGCTCTGGCTGACGTCGTTGCCGACGGGGCTGACGCAGCCCAGGCCGGTGACGACAACGCGGCGACGGTGTTGGCTCATCTTGTCTTGCTCCACAAAATCAAAGGGCCAACAGCAAAACTCCCGCAGACGGGAGCGGGCCTGTCGGCGGGAGTGGCCTTGCAAGCGGCGGCCTGGACCGGGCGATCATGGAGCGCCAGGCAGCGCGCCTGCTGACGGCATGCGCGTGGGCCGGTCAGGCTGCCTTCTTGGTGTTGGCGTAGTCGATGGCCGCCTGAACCGTGGTGATTTTTTCGGCGTCTTCGTCCGGAATTTCGATGCCAAACTCGTCTTCCAGGGCCATCACCAGTTCCACATTGTCCAGAGAATCAGCGCCCAGATCGGCCACGAATGCTTTTTCGTTGGTGACCTGGGACTCTTCCACGCCAAGCTGCTCGGCGATGATTTTCTTGACACGTGCTTCGATATCGCTCATGGATTCCCTCTAAGGGTTGTGAAAAACAGGGGATTCTAGCCGCGCTTGCAGAGAGCGCTGGCGCGGCCTGCCGCAGCATCGGCGGCCTTCAGTCCATGAACATGCCGCCATTGACGTGCAGCTGCTGCCCGGTCACATACGCCGCGCCGGGGCTGGCCAGCCAGGCCACGGCATGGGCCACTTCTTCAGCCGTGCCCATGCGGCCCAGCGGAATTTGCGCGGCCAGCGCCTTTTGCTGCTCTTCGGGCAGCACGGCCGTCATGTCGGTGGCAATAAAGCCCGGGGCCACGCAATTGACCGTCACGCCCCGGCTGGCCAGCTCGCGCGCCAGCGCGCGCGTCATGCCCGCCACGCCCGCCTTGGCCGCCGCGTAGTTGGCCTGGCCGGGGTTGCCCGTGGCGCCCACCACGCTGGTGATATTGACGATGCGCCCATAGCGCTGCTTCATCATGGGCCGCATCACGGCGCGGCTCATGCGAAAGACGGCCGTGAGATTGGTTTCCAGCACTGCGTTCCAGTCTTCGTCTTTCATGCGCATGGCCAGCGTGTCGCGCGTGATGCCGGCGTTGTTCACCAGCACATGCAGCGCGCCGTGCTCCTTGACGATGGACTCCGCCAGCGCTTCGCACGCCGCGCCATCGCGCACGTCCAGCGTCACGCCCTTGCAGCCCGGCCAGGCGGCCAGCGCCGCCGAAATCTTCTGCGCGCCTTCATCTGACGTGGCCGTGCCAATCACGGCCATGCCGCCAGCCGCCAGCGTCTGGGCAATGGCTGCGCCAATGCCGCGCGTGGCGCCCGTGACCAGGGCGATTTGTTGGGTTGAACCGGTCATGAAAACTTCACTCCTTCCATTGATGAAACTTGAAATGGCGGCCAGCAAACGCCTCGCCGGGCCGCGAATTACAGCGCCTTGACCTGCGCCAGCGTCGCCGGGTCATACAGGGCGGCGCTCGCCAGGCTGTCGTCAATCCGCTTGGTCATGCCTGCCAGCGCCTTGCCGGGGCCGCATTCGACGATGGCCGCAGCGCCCAGCGCCTTGAGCTTTTGCACGCATTCCACCCAGCGCACAGGGCTGAAAGCCTGGCGGTAGAGCGCGTCGCGGATGCGGGCCGGGTCGCTTTCCACCGCCACGTCCACGTTGTTCACCACGGGAATTTGCGGCGCGGCCAGTGTCACGCCCTCCAGCGCGGCTTTGAGTTTTTCAGCGGCGGGCTTCATCAGGCTGGAGTGAAACGGGGCCGAAACCGGCAGCGGCAGCGCACGCCGCGCGCCCATTTCCTTGAGAACGCCGCAGGCCTTGTCCACCGCCGCTTTCGTGCCGGCAATCACGGTTTGCGTCAGGTCGTTGAAGTTCACGGCTTCCACCACTTCTGCCGGGTTGTTCATGGCCCGCGTGGCTTCGGCGCAGCCCTGGCGCACCTGGGCCGCATCCAGCCCCAGAATGGCCGCCATCGCCCCGGCGCCCACGGGCACGGCTTGCTGCATGGCCGTGGCGCGCAGGCGCACCAGCGGCGCGGCTTGCGCCAGCGTGAGCGCGCCAGCGGCCACCAGCGCCGAATACTCGCCCAGCGAATGCCCGGCCACGGCCACCGGCAGGCCGCCGCCCTCGGCGCGCCAGGCGCGCCAGCAGGCCACGCCCGCCGCCAGCATCACGGGCTGGGTGTTGGCAGTCAGTTGCAGCGCTTCTTTCGGGCCTTCGTGAATCAGGCGGGCCAGGTCTTCGCCCAGCGCGTCGCTGGCTTCGCTCAGCGTCTCGCGCACGGCGGGGTGTTCGCCCCAGGCATCCAGCATGCCGGCCGATTGGGATCCCTGCCCGGGAAAAACGAAGGCGAAAGCAGTCATGACGTGTATTTCCTTTGCAATATTGAAGTGTGTGAACGGCCTGTGCGCGGCCTGCAAGCGCGATTTTCAGCGGTATCCGCCCGCCGCCTTCGAAACGCGCTGGATTTTTCGGGGCCTGCTTGCAAGTTGCCCGTCAAGGGCCAAAACCCGGGAGCCGGGTTGGGCTGCAAGGGGCAAATCGCCCGCAAGTCTTGGTGAAACGGGCGCGAGCCACTATGCTTTTTGCAGCAACCCGAACCGGCTCCGGGCGGCACAATCCGCGGTCTTTTTTTCTCTCCTATGTCTTCTCCTTCTTGCGAGGCTGCGGCCCCACTGGCGCGTCCGGAGCGCTTTCCCGTTGCAGCCATGCTGGCCATGGCCGTGGGCGGCTTTGGCATCGGCACGGGCGAGTTCGTCATCATGGGTTTGCTGCCCGAGGTGGCCAAGGGCCTGCAAGTGAACATTGCGCAGGCGGGGCGCGCCATCAGCGCGTATGCGGCGGGCGTGATGGTGGGCGCGCCGGTGCTGGCGGTGCTGACGGCCCAATGGCAGCGGCGCTGGCTGCTGGTGGCGATGATGCTGGCGTACGCGCTGGGCAATTTCGCCAGTGCGCTCGCGCCGGGGTATCCGTCCCTGATAGCGCTGCGCTTTGTGGCCGGGCTGCCGCACGGCACGTACTTTGGCGCGGCGGCTCTGGTGGCGGCCGCGCTGGCGCCGCCGGGGCGGCGGGCCACGTCCGTGGCGCTGGTGATGACGGGGCTGACGGCGGCCACCGTGGTTGGCGTGCCGCTGGCCACCTGGGCGGGCGAGTTTTTCGGCTGGCGCGCCGCTTTCGCGCTGGTGGGCTGCAATGCGCTGGCGGCTGCGTGGCTGATCCAGCGCCACGTGCCCGCGCAGTCCGCTCCGGCGCAAGGCAGCGTGCTGGATGAACTCTCGGCGCTGCGGCTGCCGCAGGTGTGGCTCACGCTGGGCGTGGCGGCCATTGGCTTTGGCGGGCTGTTCGCGGTGTTCAGCTACATCAAGCCGACGCTGCTGCATGTCAGCCACATGCCGCAGTCCTGGGTGCCGCTGACGCTTTCGCTGTTTGGCATGGGCATGGTGGCGGGCAATCTGGCAGGCGCGCGGCTGGCGGACCGGTGGCTGATGCCTTCAATCGCGGGCGTTCTGGTCTGGGCGCTGGCCGTGATGGCGCTGTTTTACTGGGCGGCGCTGTGGCCGGTGACGGCGGCTGCGGGCCTGTTTCTGGTGGGCACCATTGGCGCGCTGGGCGTGGGCACGCAGATGCGGCTGATGGATGTGGCGGGCAAGGCGCAGTCGCTGGCTTCGGCGCTGAATCAGTCGGCTTTCAATCTGGCCAACGCGCTGGGCGCGTGGCTGGGCGGCGCGGCCATTGAGGCAGGCTGGGGCTGGCGTTCCACCAGCTGGGTGGGCGCGGCGCTGGCGCTGGGCGGCCTGGGCATGTTCGCGGCCTGCCTGTGGACGGCGCGGCGCGAGAGCCTGCGCGCCTGAGAACCTGTTCATGGCCTGGCCCAGACAGGAGCGCGAAGCAAAGCGGAGCAGGCTGGGCACAGCCAGCAGGCCGCATGACGCTATTTCGCTCTCTTATTCATAGCATGACGTCCTAGTGGAAACTGCGCAAGAGGCATTTTTAACCCTCTTGAATTTGCTCCTGTTTCTGGTGATGCCTGGCAGGCGAGAAACCGCCTGGGAGCGCCGTTTCCAATTAGCTGCCCGCCCTGCGCGCCTTGCGGTTCAAGGCGCGCGCCTGCCGCGCTTTCAGCGCCAGGCGGCGCGCGCCGATGACCACGCCCGTCAGGCTCAGGGCCGCGCCGCCCAGGCTCAGAGCCAGCATGAAGGCGTCCCACAAGGGGCGGCGCTCCAGCAGGGGCAGCCAGTCCCAGCTGTGCAGCAGGGTGAAAAGCCAGCGGCTGGCGCGGCGGGCGCGGTCGGTGCGCTCCAGCACTTGCGCCGTGCGGGGATCGACGTAAACCCAGCTGGCGTGTTCGTCGTCAAAAACCAGGCGCAGCACGGGCAGCGGGCGGTTGGCGTGGCCGCCGGTCATGGTGTGGTCGGCGCGGGGGTAGTAGTAGAAGTCGTAGGCCGTGAGCATTTGCGCCTGGGCCACGGGGGCGGGCAGCAGGCGGGCGGCGGCTTGCTGCACTTCGCTGGCGGGCAGATCCAGCGGGGCGGCATCGCGCGCGTCCAGCACGCGGGGCGCGCCGGGCCGCTGGCTGTCAAAGGCCAGCGCGAGCGTGCGGCCCAGGGCGGGCTGCCAGCGCAGTTCGCGGACAGGGGCCGCGCGGGAATCGGCAGGCGAAGCGGCCGCCAGCAGCGCCTGCGGCGCGGCCCATTCGCTGGCGCGCCCGGGCAGCAGGGGGCCGCCTTGCAGCGCCTTGATTTGCAACGGTTCGGCCTGGCTGCTGAACACGCCCAGCGGGTTCATGGACATCAGCCCGCTGAAAACCCAGGCGCAAGCCGCCAGCGCAAACAGCATGCCGCTGGCATGGTGCCAGCGCATCATGGGCTGCGGGAAGGGCGTGCGCCTGCCGGTGCGGTAGGGCTGCCCGAAGCGCCAGCGCCAGATGCCCACCGCCGCGCCGGTCAGGACGGCCACGCAGCCGAGCGCGGCCAGGGTGTCGATGATGAGCGCCCACCACGCATCCCACGCGCCGCCCCGGAACATGTAGAGCCAATGCAGCCAGGAGCCCAGGTAGTTCCAGCCGCGCTCGCTGCGCGTGGCGTCGCGCACGACCTCGCCTGTGCGGCTGGAGACATACAGCTGCGTGCCCGCCGCGTCATGCAGCTGCACGTGGTGCAGCGGGCGGTGCGCGTCCAGCGCGGCGGAATGGGTGTGGGCGTCTTCTTCCACCAGGCCCAGATAGGAGACGGCAGCGGGCGGCGCTTGCGTTGATTCGGCGGCGGCCTCTTCAGCTGCCCACGCAGCGGCGCTGGCCAGGGCGTGGCGGGTGTCGAACGGCTGCGAATCCAGCCGCTGGCCGGTGTGCGCGTCGATCAGAATGGGCGGCACAGACTGCGGTCTGCGGCCCGCCATGCGGCCGTCTGCGCCAGACATGTCAGGCGTGGCGAAATACACCGCCTGCGCGCTGCTGCTGACGGCCAGCCGCAACGCAGCCAGCGGCTGATGCACGCCCGCCGCCTCCAGCGCCTGCTGCGGCGCCAGCAGCCCGGCCTGCCCTTGCAGCGGCGGCAGGTGCGCCAGCCGCTCGGCTTCGGTGAGCTTGGGGTGGCCCACATACATCATGACCATGCCGGAGACAAACCAGCACACAAACAGCCAGCTCAGGACAATGCCCAGCCAGCGGTGAACGAGGAACGGCCAGCGTTTGGGGTGAAAGTTCATGAGGGCCTTGGCAGACGTTATTCAGAAACGCCATTTCACGCCGATTTCATAGCTGCGCGGCGGCGCCAGCATGGCCTGTGTTCCGCTGTAGTGCACGGCGTGGGCATACAGGGCGTTGGTGGCGTTGCGCACGCGAAAGGTGATTTCGGTTTGCGGGCTAGCTTGCCAGGCGGCTGACAGATCAAGCGTGGCGTAGGCGGGCAAGGTGGCGGTGTTGGCGTCGTTCACGTACACGCGCGAGAGGCGGCGCAGCCAGGCGTCGAACTGCCAGGCGGGAGCGGGCCGCCAGCCTAGGCCAAGGTTGAGGGCGAGGGCGGGCGTCATGGGCGGGCGATGGCCGTTGTAGGAGACGGGCGGGTTGCCGCTTTGGTAGTCGTCATAGCGCGCCCGCACCCAGGCAGCGTTGGCCTGTAGCTGCCACTGTGGCGCGGGCCGCCAGGCGGCAGTGAGTTCCAGTCCGCGCGAAGACTGCTGGCCAATGGCGATGCGGTCGGCGGGGCGCTGCGGGTCAGGCACGAAAACGTTGCGCTTGCGGATGTCGTAGAGCGCCACCGTCCACTCGCCTCTGCCTTCCCAGAGCGATTGCTTGACGCCTATTTCCGCTTGCCGGGCCGTGGTCAGACGCAGCTGGCTTTGCTGGGGGTTGGCCAGCAGCAGGGTGCTGCCCGGCTCGGCAGCAGTGGACAGCGATGCGTAAAGGTGCAGGTCCGGCACAGCCTCATACACCACGCCTGCGCGCCAGGCGGTGTAGCGGTGCGTTTTGCGCGCCTGCGGGTGGCCGCTGCGGTCCAGCCAGAGCCAGCGGCCCTGAATGCGTTCGTGCCGCAGACCGGTCATGAGCTTGAGTTGCGGGGTGATTTCCAGCAGGTCTTCCAGATAAAGACTGGCCTGGCGCACGGTGGTTTCTCGTGCGGGCGTCTTGGCGCGGCCCACGCTGCCGAAGCGGGTGACGACAGGAGGCTGCCAGGCGCTGACTTCATCGCGCCCGCCGTAATCGTTGCGCCAGGAGGCAAATTGCAGGCGGCTGAGGTCCACGCCCGCCAGCAGGCGGTTGGGGCGGCCCGCGATCTGGTTGCGGCGCAGCACGTCAAGCCGACCGCCGATGAGGTCGCGGTGGTGGTCCAGATTCACCCATGAAGAGCGCTGCACGCGCTGGCTGGCCGGAGCGGCGCCGCCCAGCCAGACGAATTTTTCGATATTGCGCCAGTCGCTGAAGCCCTTGAGCGCGTAGAGGCGCCCGTCCACTTGCCAGCCGGGGGCGGCGTCCCATTGCAGGTGGACGCGCAGCCAAGTGTTGCGCGCCTTGAAGATGCCATCTTCAAGCTGGTTGTAGTTGATGTGGCGCAGCGCTCCGGCCAGGCGGCCATTGATCAGAGGCGTGCCGTAATAGACGTTGCGGGTGTTGTCGCTGGCGTGATCCAGTGCCAGCGTCAGGCGCAGGCGTGCGCTGAAGCGGGCCAGCAGCGAGGCGTTGAGCTGGTTTTTGACCGTGCGCACAGCCTGCACGGGGCTGTGGGCATGAGCGCCCGCGTAGTCCAGCCGCCAGGCCAGCGTGTCCGCCTTGAGCGCGCCGCCCGCGCCTAAGTGCAGGCGGTGGGCGCGGTGACTGCCCAGGCTGTAATCCAGCTCCGGACGCTGGCGCTCGAAGCTGGCTTCGCGCGTGATGAGGTTCACCACCGCGCCCGTGCCCCAGGCCCCATGCAGCACGGAAGAGGGGCCGCGCAGCACTTCGATGCGGGCGAGGTTGCCGGTGTCAAGCACGCGGCTGGACGTGACCGCGCCGCCCGGAATAGGCAGGCCGTTGTAGAGCAAGCTCACGCCGCCAGCGAAGCCGCGCGCCGAAAAGGAGGCGGGCGAACCGGGGGTATGGCTGGCGCTCAGGCCCGCCGCCTTTTCGGCTGCTTCGAGTACGGTGCGGTCGCCGCGCGACTGCATGGCGGCCCGGCCCAGCACTTCAACGCTGGCGGGAATGTCCTTGATGGGAGCCTCCAGCCGCGAGGCGGTGGCCGCCGCCGACTCCAGCGGCACGGTGCGGCGGGCCAGGGCATCGCCATCGTCTGCGCCGTCCTCCACACCACTGGCCGCAACGGTGACGGCGGGCAGGCTGGCCTCGGCATAGGAAGAAGCATTTGAGAAGGGGCGCTGCGGGTGTTTTTGCGGAAGGTTCTGTGCGGCGGCAGGCAGCGCCAACAGGGCGGCGCTCAGGGCGCAGGAGGCGGGGTGAACTCGCATGGCAATTCCTTCGCGGCGCGTAGGCCGCTCATGCTCATTGAAAAAAGGAGCGGATTTAGCGGGGTCAAAAACGGCTCTTGCGCCCTTTCCACTAGGACCTCATGCTCCAATTAGAGGAGCAAAATCAAAGGGCGGAGCAAGACGCGAGCGGAATGAACGCCCGCGTCTGGGCGCTTTGGCCGGGTCAGAAGGACAGGTGCAGCGTCAGATCAAACGCACGGGGCGCGCCGAGGTAGGCCATGTTTTTGCCTGAACCCATTTCGGTGGCGTAGACCTTGTCGGTGGCGTTGCGCACGCGAAAGTCCAGCGTGGCGCCGGGGCGCATCTGCCAGCTCAGGCCCAGGTCAAGCAGGGTGTAGGCGGGCCAGTGCAGGGTGTTGGCCGCGTCGGCATAAATCTTGCTGACGTGGCGCAGGCCTGCGCTGGCTTTGAGCGCGGGGGTGATGCCGTAGGTGACCCAGAGGTTGGCGATGGTGTCGGGCGAGTTGGTGGGGCGTTTGCCTGCCATGGAGACGCCGTTGATGTAGAAGCTGTCGTACTTGGCGCGTGAATGGCCTATGTTGCCTTCCAGCAGCCACCTGGGCGTGGGGCGCAGGCTGATGGCCGCTTCCACGCCGCGCGAGGACTGCTGGCCCACGAGCAGGGTCAGCCGCCGGTTGTTGGGGTCTTGCGTGGCAAGGTTTTTGCGCGTGATGTGGTAGGCGGCGAGGGTGGCCGCGCCTTGCCCGTTCCAGAAGCTGAACTTGGCGCCGGCCTCGAACTGGCGGCCCTTGGTGAGGTCGGTGTAGTTGAGCAGGGCGTCGGCGGAGGCAGTGGTGAGAATGCCTGCTGGCGGATCGGCGGCCGTGGCGTATTGGGCGTAGAAGGTCATGCCGGGCGAGGCGTCCCACACCAGGCCCAGCCGCCCGGTGGTGGGGTGGTAGTTGCGGCTGAGGGTTGCAGGGTTGCTGGCGGTGACGCGGCCGTGGTTGGTCAGGTGCAGCCGCAGGCGCTCATGCCGCAGGGCCGTGACGAGATGCAGGCCGTGGACGAGCGCAGTGCGGTTTTCGGCATACAGCGCCAGGGTTTTGACGCGGTTGGTGCGCAGCGGCACGAGCATGGGGGAGAGGCCCGGAATGGTGAAGAAGCGCTCGGTCTGGAAGTTCCAGGGATCGACGATGCTCACGTAGTCATCGTCGTATTTCGGATAGCGCGTCTGGCGGTTGTGGCTGATGTCCAGGCCAAAAGCCCAGTCGCTGGCGCGGCCCGCGATGGCGCTTTTCCACACGCCGTCAATACGGTTGCCCACCAGGCGCTGCTCATGGCGCTGCAAGAGAGCGTCCACGCGGCGCACGGCAGTGTTGGTGCTGTTGAACGAATAAACCTCCACGTTGCGGTAGTCGCGCCGCGCGTCATAGGCATAGAAGGTGTTTTTCAGGCTGAAGGCGCTGCTGGCCTGCCATTCGGTCACGGAGCGCAGCCACTGCACGCGCTGGGCATAGACGCCGTCGATGCTGTTGTAGTTCTTGAAGCGCGTGGAGCGGTCAATGCGGCCCACTGCGCCCACGGGCTGGAGCAGCGGAGTGCCCCAGTAGGGGCGGTCCACGTGCTCGGTCTGGTATTCATACGCCAGCAGATGCGAGAGGGCGGGCGTGAGGTCGCTCAGCAGCGAAGTGGCGATTTGCGTGGCGCGCGACTGCATGCCTTCCACATGGCTGTGCGCGCGGCGGTGGTTCACGTCCAGCCGCAGGTGGTGGTCGCCGTGGCGTGCGCCCTCGCCTGCGATGCGGCGGTTCAGGCCCACGCTGGCTTCGCCCAAGCGGTGGCTGCCCAGGCGCAGGCGGCCTTCGGTGATGGGGGTGCGCTCGGCGGTTTTGGTGACGTAGTTCACCGTGCCGCCCACGCCGCCCGCGCCATACAGAAAGCTGGAAGCGCCGCCGATGGCTTCGGCGCGGTCGTAAATCCAGCTGTCCACCGGGCGGGCGGCAATGCTGTATTGCACGTTGATGCCGTTGAAGAGGTGATTGACGGAAGCGCCCGTGAAGCCCCGGTAGCTGGAGCGGATGGCGCCGGGCGAATCGCTGGCGGTGGCGCCCGGAACGCCTTGCAGCATTTCCTGCGTGGTGCGCGCGCCGCGCGCCTCGATGCTGGCGCGGTTCACCACGGTGACGACGGCGGGCGTCTGCCGCGCTGTCAGCCCCAGGCGGCTGCCGGTGTAGGAAGGCGTATCAAGCAGGACCTTGGCGGGTTGCTCCTGCGTGGAGTCGTCCACGACGACTTCTGGCAGGGCGGCCTGGGCTTCGGATTTCTTGCCGTCGCGCGGGGCGCGGGCATCTTCAGAGGACTGGGCCAGGGCAGGCGCGCACAGCAGCGCCAGAGCCGCACCCATCGCCACAGGGTGGAGGCGAAAAACAGAGAGGTTGAACATGAAAAAAGGAAAAGACGCGTTGCAGGGCAAAAAAAATGGCCTCGAAAGGCGGGCCATGTGTGCTTGGCTGCAAGGCGGCCGGGCGGGCGAGCGCATCCACAGAAACGAAAGAGAGATACGCCTGTGCGCCAGGGGTCGGAAAGCGCGGCAGGCGTATAGAAAGCCTGCGCTAACCCGCCACGGACGCCTCGCCTGCAGGAGGCCCCCGCGCAGGCAGTGGCGGTCCCGCCAGAGCGGCGGTCCGTGGCGCTGGCTTCAGCGCAATGAGCTGCCCCTGGGGCACGGGGCTTGGCTCGAAAACGTGCGCAAATGGCGTGGGCAGCATGACTGCCAGGCACATGGCGCAATCCAGTGTGTGGTGATGCAGGCTTTCGCCAAATTTCTCGCCGTTTTCAGTGACGAAATACGCCCCATCGGCGGCGCACACCAGCTGCATGGGCTTGGGGTGGACGATGGGCGAAAGCCCCGCCACCGCCAGCGTCAGCGCGAACCACGCCAGCGCCAACCGGGCTAGCCGGTTCATGCGGGTGAGTGCGCGCAAGGTCTGCATACTGGAAAAGGAATAAGGGCGCTTAGATTCTAGGGGGAGAGTTTGCATATCATCGCGCGCCGCCTGATGATCGGTCTTCAAAATTGACTTGTGTCAAGTTACAAAATGATGATTTCCCACGATGGCGGGTCAGCCATTTCTGGCGATCTGCTTTTGCGCCTGCACGCCAGCGCCCCCCTGCCGCCGGGTGGCGTGGCGCTCATTGGCGCGGGGCCGGGCGACCCCGAGCTGCTCACCTTGCGCGCGCTGCGGCGGCTGCAACAGGCCGACGTGGTGCTGCACGACAACCTGGTGTCGCCCGCCATTCTTGACTTCGTGCCGCCGCGCGCAGAGCGTATCAACGTGGGCAAGCGGCCCGGCCATCACTCCTGGACGCAGCAGGCCATTTGCCAGTGTCTGGCTGACAAGGCCCTGTCGGGTCTGCGCGTGGCGCGCCTGAAAGGGGGCGATCCCTTCGTGTTTGGCCGGGGCGGGGAAGAAATGCAGGCGCTGCTGCCGCTGGGCATCAGCGTGGAAGTGGTGCCGGGCATCACCACCGCGCTGGGCGCAGCGGCCGCGCTGGGCTTTCCGCTCACGCACCGCGACTTCGCGCAAAGCTGCGTGTTCGTTACCGGCCATCTCAAGGATCACAGCGTGCGGCTGAACTGGCCCGCGCTGGCCCAGCCCCAGCAGACCGTGGCCATCTACATGGGCGTGACGGGGCTGGAGGCCATTGCCCGCGAATTGCAGGCCGCCGGCCTTGCCGCCGCCACGCCAGCGGCGCTCGTTCACCGTGTGACCTGTCCGCAGCAGCAGGTGTGGTTCAGCACCCTCGCCGATCTGCCCGAAACGGCGCGCCGCCACGCCGTCAAGCCGCCTGCCTTGCTGGTGATTGGCGAAGTGGTGCGTCTGGCGGCGCAATGGCCCGCTGAACAGCATCAGAAAGAGGAGCAAATTCAAAGGGCATAAAAAGCCGTTTTGCGCAGGTTCCACTAGGATTCAATGCTATGAATCAAGGAGCTGGGCCGTGCCCGCCTGCCCGGCTCTGCCCATTTGAGGCGCAGGCAAAAGGGGCGCATTGGATTCATGCCGCGCCGCAAAAGAAAAGGGGTTGCGAAAGCCGCAACCCCTTGATTTGACTGGTAGGGCGTGTTGGACTTGAACCAACGACCAAGGGATTATGAGTCCCCTGCTCTGACCAACTGAGCTAACGCCCCCTTTTGAGAATCTGTTCCGAGAACGGATGAAGGGCGCGAATTCTAGCGACAGCCCTGCGTGTTCAAGGCATTGCTGACCAGGCGGGCCGTGATGTCCACGATGTCAATGACTTTTTCGTAAGGCATGCGCGTGGGGCCGATGACGGCCAGGGTGCCCACCACCTGCCCGTCGGCCTCGTAAGGGGCGCTGACCACGGAGAGGTCTTCCACCGGCACGGTCTGGCTTTCGCCACCGATGAAGATGCGCACGCCGGCGGCGCGGCTGGAGGTGTCCAGCAGGCGCATGAGCTGGGTTTTCTGCTCGAACAGATCGAACGCGCGGCGCAGCTGGTTCATGTCGCTGGAAAAGTCGCTCACGGCCAGCAGGTTGCGCTCGCCGGCAATCACCACGTCGCCTTGCGCCTGGTGCATGGCTTCGCTGCCGGCTTGCACAGCGGCATGCATGAGCTGGGCGACTTCGCCGCGCAGCGTTTCCACTTCCTGCTGAAGGCGCTCGCGCACTTGCTCGATGGCCATGCCGCCGTAGTGCGCGTTCAGGTAGTTGGCCGCTTCGGCCAGTTGGGCCTGCGTGTGCCCGGCTTCGGTAAAGAGCACGCGGTTTTGCACGTCGCCATCGGGCGTGACGATGATGAGCAGCACGCGCCGCTCGGAAAGGCGCACGAATTCGATGTGGCGGAAAACGGATGAACGCCTGGGCGCCTGCACCACGCCCACGAATTGCGACAGGCTGGAGAGCAGCTGCGCGGCGCTGGCAATCACCTGCCGGGGCTGGCCGGCGGGCAGCTCCGTGGGGCATTCAGCCGGCCATTCGGCAAGCCGCTCGGCGGGCGCGTCATCGGGCGCGGCCTTGGCGGGGCGCGCGGTGAGCATGGTGTCCACAAACAGCCGGTAGCCGCGCGCCGTGGGCACGCGCCCGGCGGAGGTGTGCGGACTGGCAATCAGGCCCAGCGCTTCCAGATCGCTCATCACGTTGCGAATGGTGGCGGGCGACAAGTCCAGCCCCGCCGCGCGCGAAAGCGTGCGCGAGCCAACGGGCTGCCCCTCGGCGATGTAGCGCTCAATCAGCGCCTTCAGCAGCACACGGGAGCGGTCGTCAAGCATGGGCGGCGATTTTAGGAAGCTGTCCACAATCTGCCCGTGGGCGCGAAAAGCGCGGAATCGGGCGCTCTGCGGCGCTGCAAATTCTTGATGGACCACAAGGCCCATCTGCGCCTTGCAGCTCATTCCGTTTGCGCACTTTCAGCCCTCACGGCCAGAACATGAACAGTCTCTGAAAGTCATGCCCTCCGCGCTCCCTGATGCCGCTTTTGATGCCGCTTTTGACGCCGCTTTTGACGCCGCCCCGGCGGGCGAGGCCCTGCCGCGCCGCATCGCCCATCTGGACATGGACGCCTTTTATGCCAGCGTCGAATGGCTGCGCTACCCGCAGCTCAAGGGCCTGCCCGTGGTCATCGGCGGCGGGCGGCGCAACGAAGCGCGCATGCTGCAAGAGCTGAATGCGCGCTACCCCGAAAGGCGCTGGACGGGCGCTGACATGGCCGCCGTGCCCGTGGACTTCTTTCCCCGCCTGGCCAGCTACGCGGGCCGGGGCGTCATCACCACCGCCAGCTACGCGGCGCGGCAGTTCGGCGTGGGATCGGCCATGGGCCTGATGAAAGCCGCGCGCCTGTGCCCGCAAGCCCTTTTGCTGCCGGCGGACTTTGACGAATACCGCCGCTGCTCGCGCGCCTTCAAGGCCGTCATCCTTGAAATCGCCCCCGTCATGCAAGACCGTGGCATCGACGAAGTGTTCATCGACTTCACCCACGTGCCCGGCGGCCAGCGCGAAGGCGGGCGCGTGCTCGCGCGGCTGCTGCAAAAAAGCATCTTCGAGGCCACGGGCCTGACTTGCTCCATCGGCGTGGCCCCCAACAAACTGCTGGCCAAAATGGCCAGCGAATTCAACAAGCCCAACGGCATCAGCATCGTGCGCGAAGCCGACTTGCAGCCGCTCATCTGGCCGCTGCCATGCCGCAAGATCAACGGCATCGGCCCCAAGCTCGATGCGCGCCTGCAAGCGCTGGGCATCCGCACCATTGGCGAGCTGGCCGCGCGCGAGCGCCTGTGGCTGATGCGCCATTTCGGCCCCACCCACGGCGCCTGGCTGCACGACGCCGCCTGGGGGCGTGACGACCGCCCCGTCACCACCCACAGCGAACCCGTCAGCATGAGCCGCGAAACCACCTTCGAGCGCGATTTGCACGCCGTGGCCGACCGCGCCGAGCTGGGCGCCATCTTCACCCGCCTGTGCGAGCAAGTCGCCAGCGACCTGGCCCGCAAAGGCTACGAAGGCCGCACCATCGGCATCAAACTGCGCTACGCCAACTTCAAAACCGCCACGCGCGACACCACCGTGGAAAGCTACACGCAAGACGCCCGCCGCATCCGCCAGGTGGCCGGCCAATGCCTCAAGCGCGTGGACCTCACGGCGCGCCTGCGCCTGCTGGGCGTGCGCGTGGGCACGCTGCGCAAGGCCGGCACGCCCGCCAGCGCCCCGGCCGCCGCGCCAGCCGAAACCGGCTGGCTTTTCTGAACAGGCTCTGCCGCCTGCGAACAGGCGCTCAAGCCCGCAACGCCTCTGCACTTGGCCGAAGCACATCAAAAAAAGGAGCTAATTCAAGGGCGGAAAAAACCGTTTTGCGCTCTTTCCACTAGGACATCATGCTATGGATAGAGGAGCTGAATTGAGGCGCTCTCCGCATCCATCTCCTGCCTGCCGCCCAAGCCAGCGTGGCCAGCGCCACGCGCCCGGCAGGCCGCCCGAGGCCGGGCTTGGGCGCCCATGCCCATAGACAGGCGTTGCAGGCATTGGACAGATTCTGAAGAGCGGCCATCAAAGGCCACGGCATCGCCCCGGCCCCGCAGCGCCTTGGCGGCAGACGGCTTGGCCGCTGGCCGCCTGCCTGCCTGCCTTCCGCCCAAGGCCGCTGAAACAGGCCGCTCGTGCGCCGGCAACCGCCCGCAAACCCAGGCGCAGCGGGCGCAGGCCGCTCTTTTTTTCGGCAGCAGCGCGCGGCCCGCCCGCCCTGCGCCGCGCCCCTCTTGCGGCTGCCTTGCGCCCGCTGCACGCCAGATTCCATGCCCGAAAATCGCCCGCCGATGAACCCCGTTGTGCACATTCCCCTGCCTTTCGCCGCCACCGCCGTGGCGGTAGACGCGCACTGCGCCCGTGCCGCACTGGCCTCGCCCGGCGGCGGCGGGCTGCACGTGGTGGATCTGGAAAACGTCACCGCGCAGGCCGTTCCCTCCTCGGCGCAGGCCGACACGCACCCGGCCGCCCTGCGCTGGCATGGCCGCTGGCTGTGCGCGGCGGGCGAAACCGGCGCGCGGCTCGACGTGTGGGACGCCGAAAACGGCCTGGCGCTGGCGCACTCGCTGGGCATGGGCGGCATGGCCATCCGCAGCATGGACGTGGACCCCGCCACGGGCCGCGCCGTGCTGCTGCTCAAGCCGCAAGCGGCGGCGCAGGGCGGCAGCCATGCAGGGCATACAGGCCAGCCCGGCTGCCTGGCCGAAGTGGACCTGGCCAGCGGCCAGCTGCTGGACGAAGCCCCGCTGCCCGAAGGCATGTGGCCCTGCGTCGCCTACGGCAGCGCGGGCGGCATTTGCGTGGCAGGCGTGGCGCGTGCGGAACATGCGGAACGTGGCAAGGGAGGCAGGCAGGGCCGCGCGCTGGCGCTGCTCAGCGGCAGCGCATGCAGCCGCCTGCGCAGCCTGGAAATTGCCGCGCTGCCCGGCACCGACATGCTCATACCCGCCTTCATCGCCCTGGCGGGCGGCGCGTGCGTGGTGGCGGCGGCGTCATTCCAGCGGCAGGCGTTCTACGTGAAAGAAGGCGGGCTGGACGGCGGCGCGCCCTGGCAGGAACTGCGCTTTGCGGACGAGCGCTGCCTGGCGCTGGCCGCCGCCACCCGCGCCAGCGTGCTGGCCCTGACCGAAGCCGGCGACGCCCCCGGCTCGCTATGGCTGACCAACCTGCTCCAGCCCGCGCAGCGCCTGCGCCTGCACGGCACGCCCCTGTGCATGGACGCACAAGCGGGCCGCGTGCTCGTCAGCGCCGACCAGAGCCTGACGCTGCTGGCCTGAGCGCGTCAAAATTTGTTGCAAAATCGGCTCCGCCACGCGCCGAAATGGAATTTCTCCTTTTAAATCAACGAGTTATGAGTTATAATATGAACAGCCAACAGCCAACAGCCAACAGCCAACAGCCAACAGCCAACAGCCAACAGCCAACAGCCAACAGCCAACAGCCAACAGCCAACAGCC
>NZ_JARVII010000070.1:0-1189 GCF_029813755.1 Ottowia cancrivicina
ACTCGATAATTTTTGCCACCACGCCAGCGCCCACCGTGCGGCCGCCTTCGCGGATGGCAAAGCGCAGACCTTCTTCCATGGCAATCGGCGCAATCAGCTTGACCGTGATGCTCACGTTGTCGCCTGGCATGACCATTTCCTTGCCTTCAGGCAGCTCAATAGAGCCTGTGACGTCCGTGGTGCGGAAGTAAAACTGAGGACGATAGTTGTTGAAGAAGGGTGTGTGACGGCCGCCTTCTTCCTTGCTGAGAACATAGACCTCGCCAGTAAAGTGCGTGTGCGGCGTGATGGTGCCCGGCTTGGCCAGAACCTGGCCACGCTCCACTTCTTCGCGCTTGGTACCGCGCAGCAAAATGCCGACGTTGTCGCCTGCTTGACCTTGATCCAGCAGTTTGCGGAACATTTCGACGCCGGTGCAGGTGGTTTTCTGTGTGGGGCGAATGCCGACGATTTCGATTTCTTCGCCAACTTTGATGACGCCGCGTTCCACGCGGCCAGTGACCACGGTGCCACGACCAGAGATGGAGAAGACGTCTTCTACGGGCATGAGGAAGGTGCCGTCCACCGCGCGCTCAGGCGTGGGGATGTAGCTGTCCAGAGCATCTGCCAGCTTCAGGATGGCTTGTTCGCCCAACTCGCCTGTATCGCCTTCCAGGGCGAGTTTGGCGGAGCCTTTGATGATGGGGGTGTCGTCGCCAGGGAATTCGTATTTGGAGAGGAGTTCGCGAACTTCCATTTCCACGAGCTCGAGCAGCTCGGCGTCGTCAACCATGTCGGCTTTGTTGAGGAAGACGATGATGTAGGGCACGCCCACTTGACGGGACAGCAGGATGTGTTCGCGCGTTTGCGGCATGGGGCCGTCAGCGGCAGAGACAACAAGGATGGCGCCGTCCATCTGGGCTGCGCCGGTGATCATGTTTTTGACGTAGTCGGCGTGACCAGGGCAGTCCACGTGGGCGTAGTGGCGCGTGGCCGTTTCGTATTCCACGTGTGCCGTGTTGATGGTGATGCCGCGCGCTTTTTCTTCGGGAGCAGCGTCAATCTGGTCATAAGCTTTGGCTTGGCCGCCAAACTTCTTGGACAGCACGGTCGTGATCGCCGCCGTCAGCGTGGTCTTGCCGTGGTCAACGTGACCAATCGTGCCTACGTTTACGTGCGGCTTCGTCCGCTCGAATTTCTCTTTCGCCAT
>NZ_JARVII010000071.1:0-1188 GCF_029813755.1 Ottowia cancrivicina
AAACTCGCGCCTGATTTGAGCATTGAAGCCCTGAACCAAATCGTTTCATCGGGCAGCCACATTGCCAAAGGCTCGCTGGAGGGAGTGCTGGATGCTGTGCGGCGTTTTATTCATGGCGCCAACATCGAAAGCCTGCCAGCCAGCGACGCCAGCGAAAGCGACGAGGGCCGCGTCAAATTTCATGAAACCCTGGCCCAATTGCAAGCTGACCCGGCGTATCGGGCCTTGGAAGGTAAACTGTGCATTCAGCCAGCGGGCGCCATTGCGCCGCAGCAGGCGTGCGAAGACTTTGCGGCTTTCGTCTCGCTATACGCCCTCTCGCCCGTTGCCATAACCTGCACTGACAGCCAGACCCAAAATGCTCTGGGACAGTCTGAGGTCTGGAAAAAGGTTTATCAAAACTGGCAGGCAGACAAAGCTGCCCGGGCCGCAGGCAAACCAGCCATTTACTACTCGAAGCAGTGGTATGCCGACCGGACGGAGATGCTGCAAGCCATGCTTATTCGTAATCAGCTAGATGCTGAATGCGTCAATGTGAACGGCCAAGGCAGCGCTGATTATGTGGACCTCTCCATCCGTGATCACGCAAAAACGCCGACGCGCATTTCCGTCAGAAGTGCAAACCCGCCCGCCTCCATCAGCCAGGTGATATTTGACAGCAATGGCGGCAGCTCCAGCAAGCTTTTGAATGGAGGTAATGGCGATGACCGCCTTTATGGCAGCAGCCAGGACAACACACTCAAAGGCGATGCAGGCAATGATTATCTGGAAGGAGGTGCAGGCAACGACACCTACGTGTTCAGTAGCAGCAAAGACCAAGGCACGGATACTGTTTTTGACAGTGACGGCCAAGGCCGCCTCATGGTCGATGGCCACACGCTGCAAGGCGGCCAGCGCAAGGCAGACAAAGTCTGGGTCAATGAAGAGCAAGGCGTCGTCTACAGCCTCACAGGCAGCGGAGCGAACACTTACCTGCTGGTGAAAAACAAAAAATCGGGCCACATCATGGCGCGCATCCGTAACTGGACCAATGGCCAGCTGGGCTTGAGCATGACGGACAAAGCGCCTGACCCCCAGCCCGGCCCGGGTGGAACCCAATCCGGCCTGGGTCTCGACCAATCGGGAACCAGCGGCTACATCCACATCAACGCAGGCCAGGCCGACAAAGGCGTCTCCCTTGCAGGCAAC
>NZ_JARVII010000072.1:0-1162 GCF_029813755.1 Ottowia cancrivicina
CCGACACCGACTCCGACACCGACTCCGACACCGACTCCGACACCGACTCCGACACCGACTCCGACACCGACTCCGACTCCGACACCGACACCAACTCCGACTCCGACTCCGACTCCGACACCGACACCAACTCCGACTCCGACACCAACCCCGACACCAACACCAACACCAACGCCAACGCCTGGCCTTGTGCTCGACGCCCAAGGCAACCCCGTGCTGCAGCCCGAACCTGCAACGCCCACCCTGGCTGGCGGCGCAGGCGCAGACCATCTACACGGCAGCGCGGGCAACGACATCGCCAGCGGCGGCCAAGGCGCAGACTGGCTCTACGGAGCGGAAGGCGACGACCAGCTTCATGGCGGCGCGGATGAAGACCACCTCTACGGCGAAGGCGGCAACGACCGCATCTTCGGCGGCCAAGGCGGCGACTGGCTCTACGGCGGCCAGGGCCAAGACACCCTCAGCGGCGAAGCCGGAGACGACCACCTCTACGGCGAAGGCGGCGACGACTGGCTCTACGGGGGAGAAGGCAACGACGAAATCCACGGCGGCCTGGGCGACGACCGCCTCTGGGGCGGCACAGGCAACGACTTCCTTGCCGGCCACCAGGGCGACGACCATCTCATTGGCGGCGCAGGCAGCGACACCTACATCTGGGGCCGCGCCCAAGGCAGCGACACCATCGAAGAAGACAGCAGCGCTGCCACAGCCCAGGACATCGACACCGTGCGCCTGCAGCACATCGCCTCCACAGCCAACTGGAAGCTCACCCGCCAGGGCCAGGACCTCATCCTCGGCTTTGAAGGCCAAACCCTCACCCTGCGCGGCCAGCTGGCCGCAGGCGGCCACGCCATCGAACAAGTGCGCTTTGCCGACGGCGTCACCCTCAGCGCCGCGCAACTGGCGCAGCGGCTGGAACAAAGCGAACGGCAAAACCGCAAAAACGGCAGCCTGACAGCGGCGAGACAGGCAGCGGCGCCAGACGTCCTCATCCGCAGCGCCAGCGCCGCGCCCGCCATCCGCCCCGGCATCATCGAACCAGGCCAAACCCCGCAGCAGGCCAGCAGCCCGTTCGGCCAGGAAGGCGCGCTTATTCACAACCACAAAGGGCCGTGGGTTGAAGGTGAACTCATCCACAACCACAAAGGACCGTGGGCCGAAG
>NZ_JARVII010000073.1:0-1028 GCF_029813755.1 Ottowia cancrivicina
TGCGCGGAAATCACCCTGCTGCCTGCTGAACATTTGACGGTTTGGCAAAGCAAACTGGGCGGACAGCCCTATTGGCCGAAAGACATGGAATACCCATGCAATGCGAAAGGCCGTCCGCTGCATTTGCTGGCGCAAATCAATTTTGCCGAAACGCCGCCCCTGCCGGATTTTCCGGGAAAGGGAATTTTGCAGTTTTTCATCTCGCGCAATGACGGGATTGAAAAGATGTGGGGCATGAATGCGGACAATCCGGCTGATCAGCAAGGCTTTCGCGTGGTGTATCACGCAGATATTGAGCATGAACAGGATAGGCTGTTGCAGGATTTCCGGTTTCTGGCGCAAGCGCGGCAAACGCCAAAATCAAACCATATTCTGCAAAGGCTGGCGGCTTTCTGGCATTCGCAACGGCCCGGATTGCCTTTTGAACACGCATGCGCCATGCGGTTTGAGCGGCAACAAAAATATGCTTCGCTTGAAGAAGCGAATGGCGTTTTTTTTGCGCCCGGATGGCTGCCAATGGACGCGGAAAATATCACCAGTGAATTTTTGGAAGCATTTTTCCGTCTGGACTGGTCAGGCCATCGCCTGGGCGGGTATGCCAATATTCTGCAAGAAAAATGGCGCCTGGGCGGCCCGTATCAGGATCATGTTTTGCTGCTCCAAATCGATTGTGATGCGCCCAATGGCGTGATGCGGCATGGCAGCGGCATTTGCCATTTTTATATTCACCCGCATGATTTGCGCCAGCGCGATTTTTCAAAAGTACTTTATACGTGGGAATTTTTTTGAAACCATGAAAATAAACCGCCACGGCCCGTTTTTACCGGATGGATGGTTTTGCCACGACGTACCCAGCCGCAGCCATGAACCACACGCCTGATTTGCTGAACCACCCCGCGCTGCGGCCCTACAAGGACAGCATCTGCGCCACGGCCCGGCCCTGCGCGGAAATCACCCTGCTGCCTGCTGAACATTTGACGGTTTGGCAAAGCAAACTGGGCGGACAGCCCTATTGGCCGAAAGACATG
>NZ_JARVII010000074.1:0-935 GCF_029813755.1 Ottowia cancrivicina
TTCGGATCGGGGTTCGGTTTCGGATCGGGGTTCGGTTTCGGATCGGGGTTCGGTTTCGGATCGGGCTGCGTCGGTGTGTATTCAGGCAGTTGCAGTCCCAAGAACGCACTGCTGCCCCGGAAGAAGTCGCGCACGAGTACGTGGCCCGCGCTGCCTTGTCCTCCCGCGCTTGCACGTATGACCAGGTCCGCCCCTTGCCGCGTGAGGCGGGCTTTGCCGTCGCTGCTTTGCCATTGGTCTTTGCCTGTGGCCTTTACGCTTTCTCGCGTGAGGGCCGTGCCGTCAAACAGGAGGCTGCCTTGGCCGTCCTTGTCGGCAATGACGGTGCTGCCGCCTTGTTGCAGCATGCCGCTGTAGAGGTGGTAGGTGTCCTGGCCGCTTTGGTCGGTGATGGTGTCATTGCCTGCGCTGAGGTGGTAGGTGTCGTTTCCGCTTTCGTCGGTGAGGCGGTCGTCTCCCGCTCCGCCTGCAAAGGTGTCGTCTCCCACTCCGCCGTCCAGCCAGCTGCCGTCGCTGCCTGCGGCCAGCCGGTCGTCTCCTGCGCCGCCGTGCAGTTCGTCATGGCCGCTGCCGCCGATGAGGGTGTCATCGCCGTCTTCTCCGTAGAGCTGGTCTTGCTGGCCGTCGTCGTCGCTGGCGTCCAGGCTGTCGTGGCCTGCGCCGCCATAGAGCCTGTCATGGCCCGCGCCGGCATAAAGCTGGTCGTCTCCGCTGGCCGCGTGGGCAGGCATGTCTTGCGCGTCGTCTCCGTAGAGGGTGTCGTCGCCTTCGCCTCCGTAGAGGATGTCGTTGCCCGTCTGTCCGGCGATCCAGTCGTGGCCTGCGCCGCCGTCCAGGATGTCGTCGGCTCCGCCTTCGGCTACGCGCTGCTGCTGCATGAAGCTGATGCCCGCGCCCAGGGTGAAGCGGTAACCCGTTCCGTGCGGCTCGGCTTG
>NZ_JARVII010000075.1:0-908 GCF_029813755.1 Ottowia cancrivicina
GCCGTCAATGCTGGCAAGGAAGTGACCGTGCATGAGAAGAGCATCAACAAGCACGGATGGAAGGGGTTTGGCTATATTGTGATTGATCCGGAGACCGGGGCGGGTGCTTATTTGATTGAGGGGAGCGGGAATGGGGGCCTCCTATTCACCATTTTCACGCATGCGCTATTATTTTTCTTATGGTTCTTGGTAATCGTGGGGATGTCATCGCTATTTATATTGCTTGGTGGAGCCATCTTAACATTTGTCTCGTTCGGCATTCCGATGCTTGGAGTTGCATTTGCAGGATTGAGTTTGGCTGGCAAGCTCGCTGTAATTGGACTTGGGATATGGACATACTCGCACTTCTTCCTGGAGGGGTGTTACAGGGCAATTGGCAAATTTATTGGAAACATATTGCCCGGATTCGCCGCTTTTAAAGCAGCCAACTCTATCTCAAATGCTCTCAGGCTGATCTTTTTTGGCGCTGCGGCTGATACATATAAGTCAGCAGTTGAACGTTGCTGATATGTCTATATGGAACCGCATGGTGAATCATGCAAAGCTAGAAAAATGGCGCATTATCGCAATGCTGATTTTCTATTTTGAAACCGCATTGGCCGTCTTTATATTTAGAAATCAGAATTTCATATATTACATGATCTTTCAATGTCTATTCTTGGTGGCAATGGGAGGCATTGTTCATATATCCAAAAAGCGCCTCAATTCGGATTTTTGCGAGTCTTACCGCATATCTAAAAAGTATGCTGCTTTAATATGCTCTTTATGTTTTTTCGTCTTGCTCATAAAAAAGTATATGTTCGAATAGAAGAAAGGCTCAAGGCCCGGATGGAAGAAACCAAACAGACGCTGGAGCGCGCGCAGGCTGCGCCCGAAAGCCAGCGCGAGCAGATCCTGAAGGGCATCAC
>NZ_JARVII010000076.1:0-900 GCF_029813755.1 Ottowia cancrivicina
CACACCCGACGCCTGGATTCCCATGGACGCCAGCTTCAAGCAATACACCTACAGCGACGGCATGGATCTTCAGCAGGCCGTGCCGCTGGATGCGGCCGCCCTGATCAGCGCCGCCGGGCAAGGCGCGCAAGTCAATGAGGCCGAGGGCTGGGTGCAGCACTTGAACACCGCCGCCTTGCAAGGCCAGCTCAGCGCCTATCAGCAAAGGCTCAAAACCTATATCGACCGTCAAAACGGCGGCCAAAGCACTGTCGGCCAGGTGCTGGGCCAGCGCACGGCGCAAATCGATCCCCTGCCCTTTTTTGCCGCTACGCTGCCTTATGAAGTCAAGGCCCGAAGCCAGTCTTTCGGCGCCATTCCTGACAGCCTCAAGGCCAGGTTCAGATACGCCATCTATCCCGACAAGCAAAGCGCCGTGCTCGAGGGCAGCCCCATCTTGCAATTTGAAGCGGACACGGCCAGTCTGGCGGGCAAGAAGCTGACGCTGGCCTGGGTGGCGGCCAGCGATGCCGATCAGCGGGCCATTGAGGCGCTGATTCCCCAGGCGCGCCCCGGACAGACGCTCAAGCCGCAAGATTTGCCCAGAGGGCTGCCCGCCAGCATCAGCCTGAAGCCGCAGATTTTGGTGGAGGGCGCTGTCAAGGCCGAAGGCAGCGCCTTGAGAGCGGGCAGCGAGCCGGTCGGCGCCGGGGCCTTTACCCAGTACGGCAGCCGCCAATGGGATGAAACGTATGACCAGCTCATCGCCGGGCAGCAAACGGCATTGGGCCTGAGTATTCAGGGCATCAGCCAGGCGCAGATGGATAGGCTCAAGGCCCGGATGGAAGAAACCAAACAGACGCTGGAGCGCGCGCAGGCTGCGCCCGAAAGCCAGCGCGAGCAGATCCTGAAGGGCATCAC
>NZ_JARVII010000077.1:0-815 GCF_029813755.1 Ottowia cancrivicina
GGCAATGCGCTGGAAAAACTCGCGCCTGATTTGAGCATTGAAGCCCTGAACCAAATCGTTTCATCGGGCAGCCACATTGCCAAAGGCTCGCTGGAAGGAGTGCTGGATGCCGTGCGGCGCTTTATTCATGGCACCAACATCGAAAGCCTGCCAGCCAGCGACGCCAGCGACAGCGATAAGGGCCGCGTCAAATTTCATGAAACCCTGGCCCAATTGCAAGCTGACCCGGCGTATCGGGCCTTGGAAGGCAAACTGCGCATTCAGCCAGCGGGCGCCATTGCGCCGCAGCAGGCGTGCGAAGACTTTGCGGCTTTTGTTTCGCTATACACCCTCTCGCCCGTTGCCATAACCTGCACTGACAGCCAGGCCCTGAATGCCCTGTGGCAGTCCGAGGCCTGGAAAGAGGTCTATCAAAACTGGCAGGCGGACAAAGCCGCCCGGGCCGCCGGCCAGCCGGCCGCGCATTATTCCGAGCAGTAGTATACCGACCGGGCCTTTTTGTTTGGCAACGTCATGCAACGCAATCGAACGGATGGCGGTGAATCGGCATACAACAGTCAGGTTCCCCGCCATCAGGGCTATACGCTGCGCTGGACGCAAAACAGGGATTACGAACAGCAAACCCTGAACCTGAAAAACCCCAAAACCCCGGTGAGTGAAGCCATTGATTATCAAGTCATCGGTTTTGCACGCACGGAAAGAGGCCCATCCAAACCCTTGCTTGGCGGCGCACTGGATGACCGCCTGTATGGCGGCAATGGGGACGACCGTATGGAAAGCGGCGCGGGCAACGACTGGCTGGAAGGCGGGGCGGG
>NZ_JARVII010000078.1:0-794 GCF_029813755.1 Ottowia cancrivicina
ATCGGGCAGAACGTTGGATCTATTTTCTTTTCCGATCCGGTTGCGTATGCCTTGCGGAACGGGATATTTACCATTGCGGGGCGTGCCATCAAATAGGTTAAAATGATCGCGAAGGCAACTCCATTTGTAGTGCTCTTCGATGGTTTTAAAAAGAAAAGAGGCGTAGCCGTCAAAATTGCATTTCAGGATGTGCATATCATTCTTTCAGGAAAGCTGGTTTTGACCCAGGATAATTTGCATACCCTCAAAACTGCCCATGCATTTCAAATGCTATCCCGGGCGCGCCGTCTGGTTTTATTTCATGGCAAAGGCTGAAAGCGAAAGCCCGTGAGCTTGCATTCATTCACGCGGGCAATGAATTCGTCGCTGACGTAAGTCGTGTTTTCAACCAGCTGGGGAATTCTGAAAATAGGCGGAAGCTCCTTCACATCTGGTCGCAAGACATAATGATCTATGTCCATGAGTCCACCGTCTGAAAAATAGGCAATGGTGGATTTTTCTTCGTCCACCACATCCACGATGCGGGTTGGATTGAATCCATAGTACTGCATGGCCTCATTCATTTTGATGGGCGCCAACTCGCCATTGCGGCTGAGCATGTCGCCCAAAGCCTGCACGGCGCGCTCTGAAAAGGTGGGAATGGGCGTCAGCCCGATATGGGTGAAATCCGGCAGGACGTTGGATCGCTTTTCTTTTCCAATCCGGTTGCGTATGCCTTGCGGAACGGGATATTTACCATTGCGGGGCGTGCCATCAAATAAATTAAAACGATCGCGAGGGCTAAGCCATTTGTC
>NZ_JARVII010000079.1:0-793 GCF_029813755.1 Ottowia cancrivicina
TAAGGCGGCAGCGCAGGCGAGGGGCCTGAATGAGGCGGCTGCTCATGGCCGTGCGGCTCGCGCCGGGGCGCTGCCGGGGCGGGCGAGGCGCTGGGGGCGGCAGGTGACGGCGGCGGTGGCGGCAGTGGTTGCAGCGGCTGGAGCGAGGCCACCTTCATGGAGGGCCTCAGCGGAAAGATGGTTTGAAAGCAGCGCAGGCCGTTACGGCATGCGCATGAATGCGTGCGAGTGCGTGTGCCAGCCGCATTCGGAAGCGCCAAGCGCCGGATAGTTGAAGGAAATTCGCGTTTCGCCAGCCTGCGGCTTGGCTGCCTGAAGCCTGCCGCCTGCTTGCGCGATGGCTCTGGCGGCCGGAGCGGGCGGGTAGCGGGCCGCATTGGCCGCGCCGATCGGGCTGGGCGGCTCGCGTCTGCGCGCGGGCGCGGAAGGATTTTTTGCCGGGGCGTGTCTCAGCGCTGGCGGTACATGCTGCCGGCGCGGCGCGTCTGGCCGCTGGCGGCTTGCAGGCGGGCAAGGGAGTGGCTGGCGTGGGCGTGGGTGATGGCCAGGCCGAGCGCGTCGGCGGCGTCTTGCCGGGGGGCGGCGGGCAGGGCGAGCAGGCGGCGCACCATTTCCTGCACTTGCGCTTTGGCCGCGCGGCCGTGGCCTGCCACGGTCTGCTTCATTTGCAGGGCGGTGTATTCGGTGACGGGCAGGTCTTGCGCGACCAGCGCCGTCACGCAGGCGCCGCGCGCCTGGCCGAGCAGCAAGGTGGCCTGGGGATTGACGTTGACGAAGACGATTTCGACCACGG